>NZ_JACKYY010000014.1:0-63214 GCF_015100075.1 Acidithiobacillus sp. HP-11 | reverse complement strand
GCTTCACCCTGTGAAGATCTGGTGGAAAAAATGGGCATCAGCTGGGACAAGGCCAAAGCCGACTTCCAGGAATATCTCAAACAGGTCGAGCAGGGCAACGTGGAATATCTCTACAACCCCGAACTCGCCACTAACCAACATATCAACATGAAAGCGGGCGCTTAAGGAGAAAAATCAGTGAGTGCACAGGATACAGTATTAGTCGTAGGTGCCGGCCCGGCCGGTCTGTCAGCAGCTGCAACCATCGCTTCGATGGGCAAGAAAGCGGTCATCGTCGAGAAGGAAGATATTCTCGGTGGCGCCCCGATCATCTCTGGTTACGCCAAGCTGGTTCCCTCGGGTGAGTGGGCCAAGGACGCTATTGGTCGTATGGTCAGTCGGGTAGAAGGAGATGGCAATGTGGCTATCCACAAATCTACCAAGGTGACCACGGTTGAAGGGGAAGCCGGTAATTTTACGGCGACTCTGAGCAATGGTGAAAAGGTCGAGGCTGGATCCATTGTGCTGGGTACCGGTTTCACCCATTTTGACTCCATCAACAAGCCGGAATGGGGTTTTGGTACCTATGAAGACGTACTGACTACCACCCAGATGGAACAGATGGTTGGTACCGGTCAAATTACCTGTCCTTCGGATGGACGGGTGCCCGAGCGGGTTGCCATTCTGCTCTGCGTAGGGTCACGTGACCGTCAGATTGGTCGTGAATGGTGCTCCAAAATCTGCTGCACCGTTTCTACGAATCTGGCGATGGAAATCAAGGAAATTTCACCGAGCACCGACGTGTTCATTTACTACATGGACATTCGTACCTTCGGTCTTTACGAAGACAAGTTCTACTGGAAGAGTCAAGAAGAGTACAAGACCAAGTTCGTCAAGGCGCGTATTGCCGAAGTCACCAAATCACCGGACGGTCGTTTGCTGGTGAAGGGCGAAGATACTCTGGTCAAGCGTCCTATCGTGATTCCCATGGATATCGTGGTTCATGCTATCGGTATGGATCCCAATGCTTTGAATGCTGAAATTGCCAAGACTTTTGGTATTGGTCTCGAAAAACACGGCTTTATTGATCGTGCCGAGCAGTACACCAATAGCCAGGGAACGACGCGCAAGGGTATTTACGTGTGTGGCGCGGCTACCGGCCCGGAAGATATCGATACTTCGATTGCTCAAGGGCAGTCCGCTGGTTCACGAGCAGTAGCCGATCTCTTCGGACAGCAGAAAGTTGCCAGCTGATATCTACCAGGACAGGAACGAAGAACACATCGTTCCGGCCACCCTGCCCATTGAGCTCGACAAGGGCCTGCTCAATCGTTCTTTCTATGAACTGGAAGAAGCTTTTGAGGGACAACAGGGACTTGCCGATCTGGTGAGCAGCATGACAGAAAAGACGGCAAGTTTTCGCCGTCTGCTACTGGAAGAACAGCAACCCCTGACCGAAACACAAATGGAACATCTCGTCGCGCAGATGTTTACGGCGCGACGGAAAATATGGCCGCTCATTGAGGAACAAGGTGCGGCCAAGGTTGGGGAGTTGATGCGCGATCTGCTCACCGGACACGGCGATCTGACGCAGCGCATGGCAAGATTCGAAGAGGCCTTGCCAGCTACCGGAAAAGTCAAACGCGTCATCAGGGATGTGGCTGCTGAAGTCCTGCACTTCAGCGATCCGGAGCGGTATCCTCTGATGACTCGCTGGGTCTGGGATCAAGGAACCACTTCTGGAGCCATTCGTGAGTTTATACGTGGTGGGGATTACCTCACGGATTTTCCTTTTGGCGAGAGTCCCGAAATGTTTGAGGGACTGCGCCAGTGGATGCGTGAAACACTGCTGGAGTTGGGCGTATATCGTGATGTTCCCTACATGGTGGACATCATCCTCGCTCATCAGTATTCACAGTATGTACGAGCAATGGCAGAAGGCTTTTTGCGTTCGGACTTTGGCGGTCAGACCGACTTTACGGAGCAGATTCGTAAGTTGCTGGGTGTTGAAGTGCAGCGGCGGATGGGCGGGTCTCGCATCAAAAGAGACGACATTCATTGATGAATTAGGGTTTAGGAGCAGCTATGGCTATTCATGAAAAAACACTGATCGATCCAGATCGGATTTTACAGCACGACCATCTGGTAGTGGACGGAGTGGATGTTTCAGGGTCCTGGAACACGATGATTACTCCCCGTACGCTCACCGACTATGAAGAAAATTTCGAAAAAATCATTCAGAGCTACAGCGGTGGCGAGAATGTGCATCGTTGTTGGCAGTGCGGTTCCTGCACCAACTCCTGCACCATGTACGCCCAGAACGTGGACTTCAATCCGCGTTACTGGATTTATCTGATTCGTCTGGGCCTGAAGGCCGAGTTGATGAAAGATAAAGACATCATCTGGCAGTGCGTGTCCTGTAACAAGTGCACCAACATCTGCCCCAAGGACGTGCGTCCTGAAGGCGTCATGAAAGCCACCGCACACTGGATGGAAGATAATGGATTGACCCCCAAGACCCTTTCCACCCACTTTGACGAAGAATTCACCCATCAGTGTATTGAGTTTGGTCGCATTGAAGATACCGAAGTCATGATGGGTTTTTACAAGCGTTCCAATCAGCCTCTGGTGCAGGCCTGGATTGTTGAGTTCGGAAAGCGTCTGTCCAAGGGCTTGCCTTTGGGGCAGTTGGCGAAAATGGGTATGAATGTTGTTTTCCGTCCGAAAACCAAGTCCTGGGGCAAGACCGGAGAAGTTCTCGCAGAATATGTGAAAGCACAGAAGGAGGCCGCTCATCATGGCTAAGGTTGCATATTATCCGGGTTGTGCGCTGGAAGGTTCTGGCGGCCCCTACGACAAGTCCACGCGCGTTCTGGTCAAGGAACTTGGCCTGCAGATGGAAAACCTCGAAGACTACAACTGTTGCGGCGCCATGGAAGTGAAGAATATCCACCCCATGCTGCAGACCTACATGTCCGCACGCAATCTGGCCATTGCCAGCAAATTGCAGGGTTGTGATACGGTGATGGCCCCTTGCAACGGTTGTTACCGCAATCTGAAGCAGACGGAATATGAATGTGCCACTTCCGAAGAGACCATGAAGACGGTTCAGGATCTGGCCGACAAATCCGGCGATCCGGTATACGACGGTGATGTACGGACGTTGCATGCTCTGGAATGGTTCATGGAAGAAGTCGGTCCTGATGGCATCAAGAGCAAGGTCAAAAAAAGTCTGAACGGTCTGAAAATAGCTAACTATTATGGCTGTATGTATACCCGTCCCCGGCAGATCTTCCCGGAAAAGGACCAGGGTCCCGGCTCTGAATCCAGCTATGCCCCGCATTTTATGGACGACCTGCTCAATGCAGCGGGTGCCGTAGCCGTAGACTTTCCCTTGAAAACCGCTTGCTGTGGTGGTGCGCATACGCTTTCTGATTCGGATACCTCCACGCAGTTGGTGTTGAACATCCTCCAGGCAGCCGAAGATGCCGGTGCTGAAGTTATTGCGACGGAATGTCCGACCTGTCACTCCGGGCTGGAAATGCATCAGGTCCGTGCGGAGACGGAATTCGGTATCAAATCCAACGTCAAGGTCATTTACTTCACCCAGTTGTTAGGGTTGGCTATGGGCCTGTCTGCGCGCAAGGTCGGCATTCCCGACAACGTCAGCGATTCCATGGACCTGCTTGCGGCCAAAGGCATCGTATAACAAGGTTGGGAAGCGCCCCGTAATGGGGCGCTTTTTTTTACCTGCCGCTGTCAACAGGGGGAGGCTATGGAATGTAACGGATGCGAATTTCGCGCCGAATTATATTATGATCAGGAGTGTCAAATCTGGGTGCGTCGCGAAGGCGACGGAACCCTGACGGTGGGCATGACGGATATTTCTCAATCTATTGCTGGTAAAATTTTGCATGTGCGGGTGCGCCGTCCGGGCACACGCAGGCCCGTAGGCAAGCCCGTGGCAACCATTGAAAGTGGCAAATGGGCGGGTCCGGTTCCTAATGTGTTTGATTGTGTGATCGATTTGGCCAACGAAGATGTGCTGGAAGATCCCAACCTGCTGAATATTGAGCCTTACGAAGCGTGGATCGCCCGGGTTCGACCGGTGGCATCCGTGGACGTAGCGTTAAAAAAACTGTCTACTGGGGATGCGGCATTTGAGTTGTATCGGCAGCGCTGTCTGCGCGACGACATCCATTGTGAACGGGGTATGCGATGAGTGATCATTATTTGAACGATGACGGTGAAAAGTCGGTGGTTATTGTGATGACCAGTGGCCCAAGCACCGCCCATCGTTGTGCAACGCCTTTCTATCTGGGTTCGCTGTTGTCTTCCATGGACGCAGAGGTTAAGATTTTTTGCACAATGGAAGCCGTAAAACTCATGAAAGTAGGTGTCGCAGAAAATTTGGCAGCGATGGAAGGTGGCAAGCGGATTATTGATTTTATTCGCGATGCCAAAAATGCTGGAGCACAGCTTTATGTATGCAGACCGGCACTGCCTGGATATGAGATTGAAGCAGACAACTTGATTGATGAAGTGGATGAAGTGGCTTCAGCAGGTGATCTTGCTGATTTGATTTTGTCTGTTGACCGGCTATTGTTTTTTTAATTTAAAACCCGAAGGAGAAAATGATGGGAACTGTACGTGGCTGTGAAATCCCCGAAGATTTGATGTACAACGTTGATAATAACGTTTGGTTGCGCAAGGAAGATGACGGCAGCGTCACCATTGGTATGACTTCTTATGCCTGTGCTCTGGCCGGCCAGATTGTTTCCTACACCCCCAAAGGTGCTGGAAAAGACATCAAGAAAGACAAGTCTGCCGCAACGGTTGAATCCGGTAAGTGGGTAGGTCCGCTGAAGAGCCCGGTGAGTGGCACTGTGGTTTCCAGCAATGATGACGTAGCCAAGGACCCGGGCCTGATCAATAAGGATCCCTATGGTAGTGGCTGGATTGCCAAGTTGACCCCGGCTGACTTCGCTGGTGATTCCGGCGAGCTGAAAACCGGTGCTGACGCTCTGGCCGCTTTTGAAGAAAAGATGACGGCTGATGGTTTTGGCGGCTGCTGAGTTATTCAGATAGCCCTATCCAGTCAGACGGCCGCATTTTGCGGCCGTCTAGCTTTCTTAATGGTTGACAAGGATGGAAATTAATATGAACCCATGGTTAAACGCTGTTTCGCAAGTGGAAGCATTAGAAGATCTGACGCTCAACGCTGATCTGGTCGAATCCATGCGGGAGCGGTGGTCTGGCCTGGCTGGCAGTCAGGTGGGTCGTATCAATTTCTATACCCCTTCATTCAAACACCACGAGACTTCGGAAGTTTCTGCTTGTGGTAAAAATGCGTTCCCGGCCATCTCCATTACCGGTGGTGACTGCAAACTCCAATGTGATCACTGCAAGGCTAAAATTCTGGAACCCATGATTCCAGTACGCAGTCCTGAAGAACTGGATCGTCTGGTCGATCAGATTGTTCTGGACGGTGGTCGCGGTTTACTCCTGTCCGGTGGGTCGGACCACCAGAATGTGGTCCATTATGAACCGTATTTCCCCATGGTGCGTAAAATCAAGGATCGTTACCCCAACCTGCAAATTGCCATGCATACAGGTATTGCTACCCCTGAGTTTGCCAGAGGCATGGAAGATGCGGGCGTTGATGTAGCGATGATGGATGTGATCGGTGCCCAGGACACCATCAATCAGGTCTACCATCTACGTCGCACTGTGGATGACTTCGAGGCGGCTCTGGAGGCTTTGGTTGCCACCTCAATGAAGGTTGTTCCCCACATTGTTATCGGTTTGCATTATGGAGAACTGCTGGGTGAGTGGAATTCGCTGGAAATCATTCAACGGCATCTGCCCAGTGCCTTGGTGCTGGTGGTGATTATGCCGCAGTATGCCTCTTCCAGTCGTCCTTTTGTGACTCCGCCCACCGACGAAGTCGGTAAATTCTTCATGGATGCCCGTGCTGCACTTCCAGAAACCCCGGTATTGCTGGGTTGTGCGCGGCCATCAGGCGTTCATCGTTCCATTACCGATACCTATGCGGTCATGGCAGGTCTCAATGGAGTGGCCTTCCCCTCCGATGGCATGTTGGCATTGGCCAAGCATCTCGAACGGGATGTGTTCGTGACCCCGTCCTGCTGCTCCATGATTGTCGGCGAAGAAGTGCTCAGCATGGGTGATGAGTCGACGACCATGCCTCTGGATTACGTGCCTGCTGCTCCAAAGCGCCGCACCCAACTGCGCGATATTCCCATCGTCTTCACGGCCTGAGCAATGTACGTAGTACTTGTGAACAGCTTGCCGCAGCATCGGGTTCACCCGCAATGAACCCTGTTGTTCAGGCTCCCTGGCTGGTCGTGGATACGGGTTTGCGTCCAGCCGATGAAAACATGGCGCTGGATAAAGCCTTGCTGCAGGCCATGGCCGATCAGGCCATTCCCAATATTTTCCGCTTTTTGCGCTTTGAAGAATCAGCGCTGGTGGGTTACCACCAGTCTCCGGATCAGGAATTGAATCTGGATTTTTGCCGGGAAGAAGGCATTGCTGTGCAGCGTCGGCTTACTGGTGGTGGCGCGTTGATTTTTGATCCGACCCAAATTGGCTGGGAACTGGTCTGCCATCGGGATGCTCTGCCCAAAGGCGATATGGCGGCAGTCTCCCGGCAAATTTGTCTGGCGGCTGCGGCAGGTTTGTCGAAGCTGGGCGTCAATGCCCGTTTCCGTCCACGTAATGATATTGAAGTGGAAGGCAAAAAAATCTCGGGAACGGGCGGTATCATGGACGGCGATGCTTTGCTTTTCCAGGGTACCGTGCTGGTGGATCTGGACATACCCAGAATGCTGCGGGTCCTCCGGGTTCCAGTGGAAAAGCTGGATGCCCATGCCATAGCATCCGTTGCCGATCGGGTCACCAGTTTAAGAGCTTTGCTGGGCGAAGCGCCGGAGCTAAGTATGGTTCAAGAGGCCTTGCTGGAAGGTTTCCGCTTACACCTGGGGCTGTGTTTTGAAACGGGAGAAATGCCGGAACCGGTCATGACCTTGCTCCCCGAGATGTTGACTGAAATCCGCGATCCGGAATGGTTGGGTGTGAACAACCGTGCCCGCGACGGTATGCCACTGCGCAAAGCCAGTCTGCGTGCGCCGGGAGGAACCCTGCAGGCAGAAATCCTCTGGGATAGCTTTGGTAATCGGGTGCGTCAGGTGCATTTCAGCGGGGATTACTTCATCCAACCCCGCCGCGCCATCGTCGATATGGAAGCCGCCCTTCGTAATGTACATCTGAATGACGTGGATACCATTCTGACGGAGCTGTTTGTGCAGCAACATATTGATGGTTTTGGTTTGCAGGCTGAACACTTCGCCAGTGTGCTGCGTATGGCAGCGGAGCAGCCATGAATAAAGTCAAGCTGGATCTGCTGATTGTCGGTGCCGGTCCGGCGGGAACGGCCGCTGCCCGTGCTGCCGCCGATAAGGGGCTGCGGGTACTGTGTGTGGATCGTCGGGCACAAATTGGCCTGCCGGTACAATGCGCGGAATTTGTCCCCATGCCTTTGTTGCGTACTGTTCATGAGACCCGGGCGCGGGTGCAGGATGTGGCAGGGATGATGACTGTTCTTCCCTCCGGCTTAGAACATCATAGTGTCTTCCCTGGTATCATGATTGACCGGGGACGTTTTGATCAGGGGCTGGCAGAGCTCGCTCAGGCCGCTGGTGCTGAGGTGAAAACACGCAGCACCTTTCTTGCCTGGGATGGTCGCCGCGCTCAAATCAAGCTGTCTTCCGGTGAGATTCAAGCGGTTGAACCCTTGCTGATGGTTGCCGCCGACGGTCCGCACAGCCCGGTGGCTGAAGCGATTGGGCTGCCGCATCAACAGGTGGTTTATACCCGGCAATACACGGTACCCTTGAGTCATCCCTATGCGGATACGGATATTTTTCTGTCTGATGCTTTTCCAGGTGGTTACGGCTGGCTGTTTCCGCGTGGACCTGTTGCCAATTTGGGTTTGGGGGCTGATAAACGCTTTGAGGATAATCTCAAATTACCGCTGGAACATCTCCATCAGCAGATGGTGGAGCGCGGCATTATTGGCCCAGAAGTGCTCGGTAGAACCGGTGGCGCCATACCCGTTGGTGGATTGCGTCCCATGATTCACGGTAATGTTTTGCTTTGTGGAGATGCTGCCGGATTGACGCATCCCATTACCGGCGCGGGTATCCCTGCGGCGGTCATCAGTGGGGAAGCCGTCGGTTTGGCCGCTGCCGCTTTTCTGTCCGGCGATGAAGATGCACTGGAAAGTTATGAAGAAGACATGCAGGATCAGTTCGGTCCCGCTTTGCGCCGGGCTGTGCAGCGCAGAACATCTTTGGAAGCTGTGTGGCGCAAGCCTGCAGCCCGGGAAGACCAGGTAATGCGATCCGCCTGGATCGCTTTTGATGAATACTTTGCCGCTTAAGGCAGATTGACAGGAGGAACGTCCATGAGTGCGGTAGTCGAAGAAAATTCTCAGACCCTAAATTTTTATCGCCCGGATTATTTCGTCAAAACACCGACGATGCGTTCCCCGGACTATGTGCAGTTAAGTACGGCGGCAGCCATTACCCTGGGTTTGGTGCCCGGCGTGATGCATCGCACCTCCTGTACCAACTGCCTGAATCTGCTGATGACCTACCCGGAAGGTTGCCGCGCCAACTGCACCTACTGTGGTTTGGCTCGCCATCGTGAAGAAAGCCGCGATTATGCCGACCGCAACTTCATTCGGGTGGACTGGCCGACGGTGCGGGTGGACGAGATGCTCGAACGCATTGCCCAGAACAGCGACAAGGGTGATTTTCAGCGCATGTGCATCAGCATGATCACCCATCCTGATTCGGACAATGATACCATGACCATGCTCAAACGCTGGATGGAAGTTGCCCCCCATATTCCGGTATCCATTCTTTCCAACCCGACCACTATGGAAAAGCAGGATCTCATCAACCTCAAGGAAGCCGGTGCGGACATTTTCACGGTAGCTTTGGATGCCGTGACCCCGGAAATTTTTGAGCGAACCCGTGGCAAAACCGTACAAAGCCCGCATTCCTGGGATAAATACTGGCAGGCCATTGAATGGGCCGCAGAAATTTATGGGCCGGAAAAATTCGGCGCCCATCTGATTTGTGGCATGGGCGAAACCGAACAGGAAATTCTTGAAGTCTGTCAGAAAATGAAGGATATGGGCGGTCATAATCACATGTTTGCCTTTTTCCCGGAAAAGGGTTCCATGATGGAAGACTGGGATCCGGTTCCTCAGGATCATTGGCGCCGTGTTCAGTTGGGGCGCTTCCTCATTGATTATGCTGGTGGCCGCTACGATGACATGAAATTCGACGAATATGGCCGGGTAGTGGACTTCGGCTACCCCGAAGCAGAGCTGGAAGACATTATCAACTCCGGTAAGCCTTTCCAGACTTCCGGCTGCCCCGGCAAAGACGATGAAGAAGTCAGCGCCTGCAACCGTCCCTATGGAGATTCTTCGCCCTCGGATATTCGTTCCTTCCCCTTCGCCCTCAACAAGGAAGATGTGGAAATCGTGCGTCGGCAAATGCGTTTGCAGGATCTGCAATTCCCAGGCTGACAGGCTTTCGGGAAGAATATTCAGCCGATTCATGATAAATTGGTTGAAGGGAAAAAGGGGCTTCGGCCCTTTTTTTAATGGGGATTCCCTAAAATCCAGTAATATTTATTGTTGCTAATATACCCATATTTTAAGCGCTGATAATTGGATTAAAAAATTGATAGATCAATGTTCTTGCAACACTGTTCCCGTTAAGACACAATCATCGTGTCATTAGCGACACAACTGTGGGCGGAGGATACAGATGAAAAAATCACGGATTTTAGGGGTAGCAGTAGCAGCAACTCTGGCAATGGGCATTTCCAGCAGCGCCTTTGCAACGGATGGTTATCAGTTGATTGGTATTGGTCAGTACGCGATCGGTATGGGTGGCGCGGTTGTCGCCGCGCCTGATGATCCTTTGTCTGCAGCGATCAGTAACCCTGCAGGTTTGGCCAATATGACGCCGCAGGCAGCTTTTTCTGCAGAAGTGTTTAATCCAACACGTAAGACCAATTTTGGAGATGGTGAAATTGGAAGCCATAGTAATGTTTATGGTGTTCCTGCTATCGGTTGGGTGGCCCCAGCTTTTGGGGATGGTATTGTGTTTGGTGGCGGGGTATATGGCACTTCTGGTTTGGGAGTGAATTATATACAGCAGAATGTAAATGGCCCTGCATATAATATGAGAGCTAATCCACCTTCTCAGGGCTTTGCTCCGGGCACTATTACTGCTTCCAGTAGTATCACTTTTATCCAAATGGCTCCATCAATTGCTATGAAGGTCAATCCTCATCTGTCAGTTGGGGCATCATTGAATATTGCGGCAGAACAGGGTTCTTTTAGTCAAATGTTTACGCCTAATAATAATGCGTTTTTTGCTAGACAGTCGAACGCATATTATACAAGTGGAGGAATAAATTTATCTTCACCATCATGGGCTTATGGTGTCGGTCTTACTTTGGGGGCTCTTTACAAAGTCAACGATATGGTAACCTTGGGTGCAGCCTATAAATCTCCTATGATTTTCACGCCAATGACTTGGCAAGAAACTGCTCAAGTTGGTCCCGGTAACGTACAAGGATCGGCTGGTCAGTATAGTGGTCATCTCAATTATCCGCAGCAAATAGCCCTTGGTATAGCAATTCGACCTATTTCCCAGTGGCTGATCAGCGTGGAAGGGCAGTGGATAAATTGGCATAACACCATGAATAACTTTACTATTTATGGGCCATGGAATGGTGTCGGCAGTGTGCCATTACACCTTGGTTGGAGTAACCAGTGGGTTGCCAATATTGGAACACAGTACGATGTAAATAATTGGTTGCAGGTCCGAGCAGGTTACACCTATGGATCTAATCCGATTAGTGCAGATAACATACAAAACAATCTGATTTTCCCAGCGGTTGTTGAGAATGCCATTACTTTTGGCGCTACTCAGAAGTTGGGAATGGGTTGGAAGCTGACGGAGGCTTATATGCACGCTTTTGCGAATACCGTCACAGGTTCTGCAGGCTCCTCCCCTTTCTACGGTGCTGATCCAGCCAGCGCCACGCTTGCCGAAAACTCCTTCGGTCTGCAAGTAGGTTACGACTTCTAAAACCATATCCCTCCTCAGGGTACGTGGGAGACGGGCAACCGTCTCCTTTTTTTGTGTTCAGGTTACGGGGCCGCGTTGGCGGCGCAAAATCCCTTACCTTGCACCGCAGGGGGTTTTTGCGCGAAACTGGCCTGAATCCGATCAGCAAGGAATCTAAGGAAACTCATGAAGTCCATACCGATTACTGATGTCAGTAGCCTCAAAAATGAACTCAACAAATACAAGATGGGGAAAAAGCTGGAGATTCCCCGTTTCAACCAATTGGCGAGAATGGCCTATATGGGTCGTTTGGTCATGACGCCACTGGATCCCGAGGATCCTGCCTGCAAGTCATTTCTGGTGCATGTGCAGGAACCTCTGGGCATGGCCGCGCACTTTATCGAGTTGGATGAAGATTTGCAGGATACCATCCTGATTCTGGATAGTGAGCAGTCCATGGCCATGGCGGGTATCATGCAGGCGGGTGTGGAAGAACGCGTGCGCTGGCATGAAGCCCTGAATGAGCGGGATTTCTATTTTTCGGCCTTTTACCGCCCCAAGGACAAGGAAACCCGGGAAGAAAACGCCTGAGTTGATGACCTTCGGCTATCTTCCGCTCCAGTCAGGACAGCTCTGAGGGATGCAGTTACGCATCATCTCCTTGGGGGTGTTGTCTCCGGAGTTACTCCACAAAACCTATGTGGGGCTGGCAGAGGCGCAAAGTGACAGTGATCTGCCCATTTTGCTGCTGGTACAAAGCGCTGCGCATCTGAGTCCGGGTGCGGCACAATCTGCCGGAGCGGAACTCGACCTGCTGGCCTGTAAAAAGCTAGGGGTCCCGGTGCTGCAAAGATCCCTGGGTGGCGGGCTGGTCTGGGTGGATGGCGGACAGCTCAGTTACTTTTTTATTTTTCCGACGGCGTGGGGTATGCGCCGTGCTCCTGAGCTTTTTGACTATATCGCGCCCTGGATAGTGGCTCTTTATGCCCATTTTGGGGTGCTCGTTGAGGCGCGCGATGGGCACGACTTCTGGTGCGCCGGGCGTAAAATCGGTGGGACCGGAGCGGCCAGTATCGGGCGCAGTCTGGTGCTGGGCGGCAGCATCATGCTCCATGTGGACTGGCAGGGTTTTGTCCGTTGTGTGGCAGCCCCTTCGGAAGCGTTTCGTGCCTGGCTCGCAGAGGCCCTGGAGGACAGTGTCTGGAGTTGGTCGCAACTGTCCTCCTCTCCACCCACGCCCGAGGCTCTCCGCGCGGCTTTTCCTCTGGTGCTGGAAAAGTTTGGAGTGCAAGCGGTCATCGAGATGGTGCTGAGTTGTGATGAGCAGCGCGCCGTGGCAGAAGCGGAACTGGAAGAGCCGGAATGGGAAGACCGCAGAAGCCGCCGCGTAGCTGCGGGCATTAAGATTAAAGCGGGCGCTTTTTTGACAGAACGCCAATGGCCGGAAGGACAATATTTACGTATCTGGACAGAAAATGGCTGCTTTCGTAGGGTGAAAGTCTCGTTGTGGGCCGAGAGCGAGACGCAGATATTCAGCGGCTTGCAGATGGATTCCCCCGCCTTCAACGCCGCCTTGCAACAATTGGCTGGTAACGAATACGATCTTTGGGCGGCACGATTTGCCGAAACGGCTGTCTGGAAAGATTAAAAATCCGAATCCAGAATGACAGGAGATGACGAATGCCCAGTATTGATGACCGGATGCGCAAGCGTTTTATATTGATGAATAGTGATGCGGCATTGCGTCAGGCGGTGGAGTCTTCTATTCCGGAAAAGTGGGAAATGACGGAAGCCACTGATCTGGATGCTTTTGATGAATGGCAGGAAATTCTCTTGCACCGCTTTATGCTGCTGAATCTGGAAGACCCGCAAATCAGTGATCCGGTGGAGTTGATAGACATGATCCGCCGTGAGCACCAGTTGAATATCCCTATTTTCTGTTTGGGTGGGAGCCGCGAATTGCGTGATCAGGCGCGTTCAGCGCGGGCTGACCGCTTTTTTGATCGGGAAGAAGGTTTGCAACGCTTGCCGGAATTTTTCCAGCAGTTTGCCTGGTAATAAAAAGCACCAAAAAATAGCGCCGCTGGCTTTGCTCAGCCGGACGGCGCTTGCTATACCGCTTGACTCGCTGCTTCAGCCGACCTTGGCGTGGGCTTCAGTATCCAGCAGCAGATCATGGCTTTCGCTCTGGCCTTCGGCGCTGACGGTCAGAGTGGCAATGCGAATGCCGGCATCCTTGAAGGTGACTTCGTAGGAGAAAATACCCGGCAGTTCCAGGGTGCTTTCTTTCAGAGTCTTGCCTTCACAGGTTACACTGACTTTGGCGCTGCCCTGACCTTCGAGCATGGCCTGAATCCGGAAAGGATGTCCGGCGACGCGACGGTAGACCTGAGGATCGCGATTGGCGTTGTATTGCAGGTTGTTCAGTTTGACCATCTTGACGAGTTTGTTGCTCATGGTTGCCCCTTATTAATCACACTATAAAATGAATTATACACGCATTTAGCTAAAACTCTTTTATCCTAGACGAAAATCTCCCGGAGTGGTAGCGGGTTTCGCCGAAAAACCGATCAGGAGTGATGATGACCGAGTCAACACAGTTAATTACGGCACTGGATGCCGCCCATGAACGTATTGAAGCGCTAGCCAAACAACAAAGCGCAGGAATGCCCTTGCCCGAATTGCTGGCAGCGGGCATTGCCGAATCGCAGGCCATGTTGCGCATTATGCTGGAAAACGAGCATAAGCCTTATGCCAGTGATGCGGATTTGCTGGAATTGTGGAAAACCCTGGTGAAGGGCAAGCCCCACTGGAATACCATTCGCGATAATTGTCGTGAACTGATTTACTACCAGAATTGTCTGAAAGCGGAGCGTCAGGATGCACTGCCCGCCCAGCCTGAGCGGATGGTGATTCATACCCTGCGTCACATATTTCTGTATTTACGTAGTCATGCCGAACAAAATCAAGAGGGTTGAGTAATGAGTGAAATGATTATCCAGGAACCTTTTTACCAACCCGTAGCCAATGAAGTCGGGGTGTTTATGGCGGCCTGGAGCCGCCGTTTGCCGGTCATGCTCAAAGGCCCGACGGGCTGCGGCAAAACCCGCTTTCTGGAACATATGGCCTGGCGCCTCAAGCGGCCCCTGATTACCGTAGCCTGCCACGAAGATCTGACCAGTTCAGACCTGGTCGGGCGCTTTCTCATTGAAGGAGATGCCACGGTCTGGCAGGACGGACCCTTGACCAAGGCGGTGCGTGAGGGGGCGATCTGCTATCTGGATGAAATTGTTGAAGCGCGGACCGACACGACCGTCGTGATCCATCCCCTGACGGACCATCGCCGCCATCTGCCTATTGAAAAACTGGGCACGGAAATCAATGCGCATCCCGATTTCATGCTGGTCATTTCCTACAATCCCGGTTACCAGACGGTTTTGAAAGATCTTAAACCCTCGACCAAACAGCGTTTTGTGGGTATGAATTTTACCTATCCCCCGGCCGAGGTGGAAACCCGGATTGTCATGAAAGAGGCGGGGCTGGATGAATCCCGCTCCAAGGCCCTGGTGGCGGCAGCAGATAAAGCCCGGAATCTCAAGGATCAGGGTCTGCAGGAAGTGACTTCGACGCGCGCGCTGATTTACGCTGGAGCGTTGATGGTGGCGGGACTGGAATCCCTGGAAGCCTGCACCATGGCGATCATCAACCCGCAAACGGATGATCCGGAGTTGAGCGAAGCCTTGCTGGAAATTTTCCGGACTTTTTTCCCGGAACGTTAAGGAGCTTTCATGTCGGAAGCGACCGAAGAAATCCTCGAGCATCTGGCGGCCATCAGTTTTGTGGCCGGACGGGATGCCCGCGAAGCCTTGCCCGCAGTGGCGCCGCTTGGGGAAGCGGCTGCCCTGCGCTTTCTGGAAACAGGCCGAGACCTGTTTTTTTATGACCGGGAAGCCGGTAAGGCCTATTTTCATGCCACGGCCAACATGGTAGCGGCTTTTGGCGGTCTGGATCCCTGGCTGGAACAAGCGCGGCAGTTTCTGACTCAGCGCGGAACCTTTCGCGCCGTAGTCGGTTTTTTTGCGCAGGCGGCCATGGTGCGTAAAAACTGGGGGGCCGAAGGTGAAGCGCTGTGGTTCAAGCTGGGGGCGGCCTGGGTTGATCGTCATGTAGATAGTGCTGCGGCTTATTTTCGGATGCCGGTGGCGATGCTTTTTGGGGATAACGGTACCACTGGCCTGACTGCCCTGCTGCAGCCTGCTGACAGTCTGGCCAAGGGCCGTCTGGGTCTGGGGACTTATCTGGATGGCGCCATCAAGGTGCGCGGCATCTGTGGTCTGGACGGTGTAGCGGAATGGGCGCGACGCGGGGCAGATGTGCTGGCTGCCGGTCGGATTCGGGGTGAGGCCTGGTTTCGTCTGGAAAGTGATGAAGCCCGCAGCTTTCTGCTGGAGGTGCTGCCCGGTTTTCGGATGGGAACCCACAAGCGCTTGTTTGGTTTATTGCTGCAGGCCTGGACCGGATTGCATTTGCCTTTGGAAGAGGGCGACTGGAGTCTGGAAGGAGGCCGCAGTTTTCTGGAAACCGATGGCCGCAGTCTGTTTGTACCAGCGGTCATGCCGGATCGGGAAGAAGCCCTGCTGGCTTTTTACCATACGGGTGCGCATCTGGCTTATGACAGTTATGAGCAGGACGCCATCCACGCCCTGTTTGCGGAAATTGGCATGGAGCATCCACCCCTGGACCCCGATCAGCGCATTACCTGGCGACCGCTGTTTGCCCAGTTTGGCGAAGACCTGATTCGTTTCCAGATGATTTTTGATTTGTGTGAAGACCTGCGCGTAGATGTAGCGCTGGATCGGGAAATGCCAGGGTACATCTCCCGGGTTGTCCGGGCGGCCCGCAAGCACGGACTCCCTGAGGGTGTGGCTGCTGTCTACTATGAACAGGCCCAGCGTTATCTGGAAGATTACCAGCAAGGTCGCTTGAGCTCTGATCTGGCGGATCTGACCCGTAGCGAAGCCGGTATTGTGGATGCCTTCCGGGTGGCTATGGCCTTGTATGCCACAACCACTCTGCCGCCTTTGACCCTCACGGAGCGTGCCCGTGCTTATTTGCCCGGCCATTCTCCCAATGCCGCAAGGCCCGTCTATCCCCGGCAAAAACACGGCAGCGATGGACCGGAAGTAGAGGGTGACAGTGCCCTGGGTGCGGCGGGTCATCAGGAAAAACCCAAGGAAACTCCACAGGCCGCCGAGGGGAATGACCCGGATATGGAAATCCCGCCCGAAGATATTCAGGGTACGGGCGGGCGCGTGGGTGTGGGTATTCCTTTGCCGGCCAAGGTGGCGGGCAGTGGTCGGGGGGTGAAAGGCCCCAAGGGCGGCTGGCCCTACCGCGAGTGGGACTACCGCCATCAGCAGTACAAAATGGACTGGGCGCGGGTGCACGAGCGTAAGCTGCGCGAAAAAGATGAAGCCAAGGCCATTGAAATAGCGGCTGAATATGATGGGACTTTGCGGCGTCTGAAGCGCGCCTTACAGGCCCAGAAGCCGACCCGGATGTCTCCCCGTCGTCGTCAGTATGAAGGGGAGGAACCGGATCTTGAAGCTGCTGTGCAGTTTCTGATTGAAAAACGTGCCGGACGTTCGCCCAAAGCCAGCGTGTATTTGCAACGTCGTCCCCAGCAAAGGGATACGGCGGTGCTGCTGCTGGCCGATCTTTCCACCTCGATCATGGCCGAAGCGGGAGATTCCGGGGTTCGGGTGGTGGACCGGCTGCGTGCAGCCATGCTGCTGTTTGGCGAAGCGTTGCTGGAAGTGGGAGATCCCTTTGCGGTCTATGGTTTTGCGAGCAAATATCATGATGAGGTGCTGATGTATCCCATCAAGCGCTTCACCGACAGATTTGACGCACGGGCCAGGGCCCTGCTGGGAGGCTTGTCGGGGCGTCTGGCGACGCGCATGGGCGCGGCTATCCGCCACAGCAGCAAACTGATGCTGCGCAGCCCGGCCCAGCGCCGCCTGTTACTGATTCTTTCCGATGGTCGTCCGGCAGATTATGATGACGGGGGAGATGCCCGCTATTTGCAGGAAGATACCCGCATGGCGGTGCGGGAAGCGCTGGAACTGGGTATTCACGCCTTCTGTATCAGTCTTGATCCCCAGGGTGGAGAATATTTGCCGCAGGTTTTCGGGCAGGGACATTATCTGGTGCTGCCGCATCTGGATAGCCTGCCGGCGCGCTTGCCCGAAGTGTACCTGCGTCTGCGGGGGCATGGCTGATGAATGAAAAGGAATTATTGCAGCCACGACTTGCGGCTACGCGTCCGGCCCGCTTTGTTGGCGCTGCCCGATATCGCCGCGCCAGTTATGGCAGCAATCATCCGCTGGCGATTCCGCGCGTTTCCCTGACTCTGGATCTGATCAACAGTTATGGGGCTATTGCTCCCGAGGAGTATTGCCTGGGACGTCCGGCCAGTCATCAGGAGCTGTTTGGCTTTCATACCCGCGATTATATCCAGGGCTTTGAACGCGCCCAGTTTCGCGGTAATGTCCGCGACACAGATCGTAAGCAATATCAACTGGGTACCTTGGAAAATCCCTATTTTCCCGGTTTTTTTGATACGCCCAATCTGGCTACGGGCTCCAGCATATTGGCTGCAGAGCAGGTATTGCAGGGTTTCACCGCTTTCAGTCCGGCAGGAGGCATGCACCATGCGGCACCCGGTCAGGCGCGCGGATTTTGTTATCTGAATGATCCGGTACTGGCTATCCAGCATCTGCGCAGGGCCGGGCTGCGCGTGTTGTACTGGGATATGGACGCCCATCATGGCGACGGGGTAGAGGCGGCTTTTCATGCGGATCCTGATACCTTGACGGTTTCCCTGCATATGGACACGGCTTATGCTTATCCTTTTCAGGGGGGCGGGCTGGATGACCATGAAGGAATGGCAGTCAATCTGCCCTTGCCCGCAGAAATCAACGACACGGAATACGCGGCAGTTTTCGAGGCCCTATGGCCCCGGGTCATGGGGCAGTTTGTTCCGGATGTGGTGGTCTTGCAGGCGGGTACGGACATTTTGTCTCCCGATCCGCTGAGCAAATTCCGGATATCCAATGGACTGTTCTGGCAGGTGATTCGGCGTCTGCTCGCCGAAAGCCCGCGTTTGCTGGTGCTGGGTGGAGGAGGGTATCATCCCATTGCTTTGGCACGCTGCTGGACCGGGGTCTGGGCGATTTTGTCCGGGCGGACGCTGGATGAAAATCTGCCCGAGTCAGGCCGAGCCCTGCTGGAAGGCGTGGAATGGGATCTGGACGATGAAGACGCCCCCGATTACAGCCGTCAATTCCAGTATCTGGATGATCTGCCCTTGCCGGGTCCCTTGCGAAACGAAGTGACCGATCGTCTGGAGTATCTGTTCCACCATCATCCCCTTTTTGCAAACAGGAGAAACGCTGCGTGAATGCTGCGGATAACACATTGATTCCCGGAGCCGCCAATAGTGTCGGCAGTAAGGCCTATGTAGCGCGTTTTGCAGAGACTCTGGCGGAAGAACATTTCAGTGATTTTCTGAATACCCGGATCAAGCTGTCCTCCTTGGGGGTCGGCACATTCCCCGGCGCCGTGGATGATGTGACGGATCTGGCCGTGGCGGCCATTGTCGCTCAGGCCCTGCAGTCCGGGATTAATGTGATTGATACTGGTGCGAATTATCGTTTTGGCCGGGCTGGTCGGGCGGTGGGGGCGGGTATTGCCAAGGCCATGGCGGCGGGAATTCTCCGCGAGGAGTTTTTTGTGGTGGGCAAGGGCGGGTTCCTGACCTTCACGGGCGGGCGTCCCGAAGATCCTCTCGCCTTTTTTCGCGAGGAAGTGGTCGCCAAAGGCCTGGGCAAGGAAGAAGACCTCGCCCAGAATGTGCATTGTCTGAGCCCCGAATATATTGCCTGGCAACTGGATGATTTACGCAGCCAAACCGGTCTGGAAACCCTGGATGTGTTTCTGGTGGATCAGCCGGAGGTACATATTCCGCTGATTGGCAAAGAACGCATGTACCAGAAGTTGCTCCAGGTCTTTACCGTGTTGGAACAGGCGGTCAATGAAAACAAAATTCGTTATTATGGCATCTCTACCTTCAACGCCTGTCGGGTGGAAACCGATCACACCCTGTTCCAGTCCCTGACCAGTCTGATTGGGCTGGCCGAGAAGGCAGCCGGTGAAGGCAACAGACACCATCTGCGGGTAGTGGAACTCCCCTTTAATGCCCTGATGCCCGAAGCCTACACGCGCTTCAGTCAGGTTACCGGGCAGGGAAATATTGGTTCGACCATTCAGGCCGCTTTTCAGCTCAAGCTGACCGTCATGGCCAGCCATACCCTGGGCAAAGGATTGCTGGCCCGGGAAGAAATCCCCTCCTTGCAGGAAGGAATTCCCGAACTGGCCAATGCGGCGCAACGGGCCATTCAGTTTGTGCGCTCGACGCCGGGCATTGGTGTCACCCTGGTGGGAATGAGTTCACCCCTGCATCTGGCAGATTTTTTAGCAGTGGCCAAGCAGCTCCCCTTACCCAAAGAACGCTATCTGGCGATGTTTGAAAAGGAAAAGTAGTGTTGAGCGAACCGGGCTTTTCTGGTTTTTATGCGGAGGACCGTTTGCTCTGATGTTAATTCTGGATTGACAGAGGAATAAAAATGCCAGAGAAGTTTTACGTCACTACGCCGATCTACTATGTCAACGACGTGCCCCACATTGGCCATGCCTATACGACGATTATCGCCGACATTCTGGCGCGTTACCATGAACTCAAGGGGGCGCATACTTTTTTCCTTACAGGAACGGATGAACATGGCCAGAAGATAGAGCAGGCTGCCCGCAGCCGGGGAAAAACACCTGCCGAGTACTCTGGCACGATCATTAGCACGTTCCGTAGCCTTTGGGATCATTTCGGTATTCGCTATGACCGTTTATTTTGAATTGAAACAGGGGAACTCACGGCGAGCATGTACCACGTTCACGATCTCTATGCAGGTGGCCGTGACACGATGATGTAGTCTATGATGGCGGCCAGATCGGCGTCGGCCGACTCAAGCCAGAAGATGGGTAGCATCATCAGGGCGTCTTGCGCTGTCTGAGCCGTGCTAGTCCCTCGGCCATGCGCCTCTCAATCTCATCGTGCGGGATGCCCGGGCGCTGGTCAGCTATGCTGGCGGCCGTCTTGGCCTGCAGCCAAGCCGTGTAGCTGGCCTCCTGCTCGGCGGTTTCAAACTCGGAGATGATGGATGGTAAAATGGCATTCATCCTAGGTTGCTCCTTGGTATCTATCATCAGAGAGGGTTTAACGCCCTCATTTGGCCAACCATACGGCCCTTAAAGGCTATATTAGGCGCTTTTCGCTCTTGCCGGAACCATCCTAACGTCCAGACCCACCTAATGATCTTTGGGTTTTTCGCCTTTGGGGGCACTGGCAATTTCCCGCAACAGTTTTTCCTGTTCCGCAAAAGACATGCGTCTTTGCCCCGGGGCAAACCCTTTGTTGGCAGGATTTTGTGCAGCAGGATGCCCGGCCCGTTCACTTTCCTTGGTGGCTGTATAGTTTTGTAACTCCCGTTGCCACTGGGCAGGCGCCTCACCCGTATCCGTGCGCCCCTGATAACCAGCAGGTGCGGCAGGGGTTTGTCGGGCAAACCAGCTGGCCTTGCGCAACTCCTTGTTATAGGTGCTGATCCAGTGGCTGATGCGGCTGAGATCCCAAAGAGCGAACGCCAGCATCAGGACGGCCACAACAATGGCCTCCCAGAGTAACCCTAATACGGCCAGAACCACTACGGCGGTCGTCACCAGCGGAAATACCCAGGCCCAGGACTCTTCCAGATAAAAACGATGGGCGCCAGAGGGGAACAAAAACCAATATAGATAGGCCCATAGAGGTTTTTTCTGGAGTTTTTGCAAGCGAATTTGTAAACTCTGTACCCCGGCGCCTTGCAGATCGAGCTTTTCCCAAGCCTTGGGCATGGGTTATCCTCCTTAAATACTGTATTGAAGCGCTCAGATATTACCCCTAAACTCATTAAAAGTCGTGGGTGACTAAGGATTTTCATGGCAGATCGACGGTTACAGGTTTTTCACACGGTGGCAAGGATGCTCAGCTTTACCAAAGCGGCAGATACTTTGCACATGACGCAGCCTGCGGTGACTTTTCAGGTGAAGCAGCTTGAAGAGCAATTCAATACACGGTTGTTTGACCGTACCCATAATCGCATCAGCCTCACTGAAGCGGGCCTGGTGGTGTACGAATACTCGGAACGCATCATTTCCCTGTACACGGAAATGTCCAATCGGGTTGGAGAAATGACGGGAGACTTGCGTGGTCATTTGCTGATCGGAGCCAGTACCACCATTGCCGAGTATATGCTTCCCCGTCTGCTCGGTGATTTCAAAATGAAATATCCGGACGTGCAGGTACGCCTGCATGTAGGAAATACCGACAAAATTGTCCACATGATTGAAGACAACAGCATTGATTTGGGACTGGTGGAAGGTGTGGTGACCAATAAAAGTCTGGCCACGCTCAAATGTTGCATGGATTCCATGATTGTCATCGCCCAGCCTGATCATGCCCTGGGTCTCCATGAAAGCGTGTCTGCTCAAGAGTTGCTGGATTATCCTTTTGTTTCCCGCGAAGAAGGTTCCGGCACCCGGGAAGTCACCATGGAATATCTGCATCAGGCCGGCATAGATACGGATGATTTGCATATCACCATGGAATTGGGCAGCCCTGAGGCGGTCAAGGGCGCGGTAGAAGGGGGGCTCGGCGTGGCCATTGTCTCTGAGGCCACAGTGCTGAAAGAACTGGCCCTGGGGACCTTGCTGGCCCGGCCCTTGAGCCCGGCCCTGGCAAGGCCGTACTTTTTTGTGTACCAGAAACAAAAATTCCGCAGCCTGGTTATGGATGAATTTCTGGAGTTTGCCAAGGAACGTTGCAGCAAGGACATGTTGGCCATGCCGGTGCGTCGCGAGGTCTAATCAACGAGAAGTTTTGAGGAGTATGAATGAAGCATTTTGCAGTCGTGCAGCACAGTTATTCCGAATTTCTGGGAATCGTGGAAAGCCAACTGGAAAAGCGCGACATCGGTTTCAGTTATTTTCGGGTTTTTTTGAGTGGTGAATTACCGGGGAATGCCCTGACTTTTGATGCCCTGTTTTTGTTGGGTGGGCCGATGTCTCCGCTGGAAACAGAAAAATACGAATGGCTGGAGCAGGAAATCAAAACCATTGCCATGTTCCGTAAAAACCGCAGACCGGTAGTGGGTTTCGGGCTGGGGGCGCTGCTGCTGGCTAAATATGAAGGCGCTGAATTACAACTCGAACCTTACCATAACGCTTATTTTACAACGGCGCATGCCACGGAAGCGGGTAAAAACGATCCTCTGGCTCAGGCTGTGGACGGTGCCAAAGTGATGGTCTGGTCGCCGGGAACCGCCATTTTGCCGGAAGGCATCCAGCCTCTAGTAGTAGATGATGAAGGCCGCTGGATTGCTTTCCGCCCTGAAGAGGGTGCGGTAGGTCTGCTGTTTCGACCGGAAATGAAACCGGGTCTGATTGAAGACATTCTCATGGAAGAGGATCGCGAACCCCCTGAAAATGTTGGTGAGTTACTGGAACAATGCCGCAGTCTCTGGCCGGAAATGCAGAAAACCACTGACCGCGTGATTGTTGCCCTAGTTCGCGAGCTGGCGCTGATGACCGAAAAGCGTAAGCCTCCGGTATTTTCCCTGAAAGTGGATACGGGTAGTGATGTATGAATAGTCGTGAGCGTCAGTTCCTGAAAGTGATGCGCAAACTGGATGCTGCCGGGCAGGAACAGGTAGTGGCTTTTGCCGAGTTTATGCGCAGTCGCCAGAAACCTGAAGCGCCGCAGGAAAAAGTGATTGAAAAGCCCAACCTGTTGCCTGCCCGCGAAGGCGAAAGCGTAGTGGGTGCCATCAAGCGGCTGCGGGAGAGTTACAGCATGCTGGATGCCAAGGAAATGCTCAATGATACATCCAGCCTGATGTCCAGGCATGTCATGGGCGGGATAGAGGCAGAAACGGTGATCGCCGAAATGGAAATCATGTTTGAGCGCCACTATCAACGCTACTGCGGAGTTTCGGAAGACAGCTGATGTCGGATGTTCATCACTTGCTGCAGATGCTTCTGCACTTTGACCATTACCTGCTTTTGTTTTTGCAGGAGTACGGGGCTTGGGTGTATGCCCTTCTTTTTCTGATTCTGTTTGCAGAAACGGGGCTGGTCATCATGCCCATTCTTCCCGGGGATTCCATGCTTTTTGTGTGTGGCACCCTGGCCGGAGTGGGAGCCATGAGCGCACCCTGGCTACTGTTTTTGCTGGTGACAGCGGCGGTACTGGGAGATGCAGTCAATTACTGGGTGGGCAAGCGCTGGGGTGTGCATCTGTTTGGCGGTAAGCTGTTGAACATCCGCCATCTGGAAACCACCCAGCGTTTTTATGCCCGGCATGGCGGAAAAACAGTAGTCATCGCCAGGCTGCTGCCCATTATCCGCACCTTTGCACCCTTTGTCGCCGGTATTGCCGCCATGCCTTATCGGCGTTTTGTCATCTTTAATCTGACCGGGGCATTTCTCTGGGTGGGCGGACTGCTCGGTGCTGGCTATTTTCTGGGTAGCTTCCCCTGGGTGAAAACCCATCTGAACCTGGTTTTGATCGCCATCATTGTGATTTCCCTGTTGCCAGCGGGTTTTGCCTGGTTACAACAGCGTCTGCAGCCCGCCGGTAATCCTGCACCCTGAATCTGTGTAGAGTTCGGCTGAAGCCTGCAAGATTAACCGTTCAGCTCTTGTTTTCCTGTCGTTCGATGGTCCGCACAATGCGGCGCTCGGCACGTTTCACCAGCCAGTTGAAAAGCGCCTGCTGATGGGGATCACCAGCGGCAGTATGTTCCGGGTGCCACTGTACGGCGAAAATATCCGGGTTGTCGGGCATGTCCACGGCCTCAATCACGCCATCTTCGGCGATGGCGTTGATACGCAGGGACGGGGCCATGTTGGCAATAGCCTGATGATGCCAGGAAGAAATTTCCAGGGTTTCCCGACGAACAATGCTGCCCAAAAGGGTATCCGGCAGGACAATGACTTCATGCATGATGGGATCCCCGTCATTGTTGCGATGACAGATGCGGGTACCAATATTTTTGGGTAAATCCTGCAGGAGGTCACCCCCCAGCGCGACATTGATGATTTGCAGGCCACGACAAATACCCAATACCGGAATGCGGCGGGCGATGGCTTCCCGTGCCAGGGCAATTTCTGCTGCATCGCGATCTGGATGCACCATGTACACACTTTCATCACAGGTAGCGCGATAAAACTCCGGGGAAATATCTCCACCACCCGTCAGCACCAGGGCATCGCAGCGCGACAAAATAATCCGGGCTTCCGGACATTGGGGTGGAAACAAAACCGGCAGACCTCCCGCCTGGCATACGGCTGCGGCGTACTGGGGCGCAAGGGAAAAAGGTTCGCCGTTCCGCTCATAAGCGCTGAGGGCGATGACCGGGGGTTCCGGAGGTAAAATCTCATCCATCGGAAGGGTTTCCATCCAGGCTGAGGATGGGCGCGTACAACTCCGGGCGGCGATCCCGGAATAATCCCCACTCGGCCCGTTGTGCCGCCAGTTTGGATAAATCCAGATCAGCATAGAGGATGCATTCCTCCTGGTCAGCCTGGGCGAGCAGGGCCCCGGTCGGATCACTGATAAAAGAGCCGCCATAAAAGGTGATGCTGCTTTCCGCGCCTATTTCGTGGCCGATCCGATTCGCCGCTACGAGCGGGACCAGATTGGCAGCGGCATGTCCCTGCATCACCCGGGTCCAGTGCCCACGACTATTGATTTCCGGGGCACGGGGTTCGGAACCGATGGCGGTGGGATAAAACAGGATTTCCGCCCCTTGCAGTGCCATCACCCGGGCGGCTTCGGGAAACCATTGGTCCCAGCAGATGGCGACGCCAATTCGGCCATATTGGGTGTCGAAAATTTTGAAGCCGGTGTCGCCGGGACTGAAGTAAAATTTTTCCTGATAGCCGGGACCATCGGGGATATGGGCTTTACGGTACAGCCCCAGATCCTTTCCGTCGGCATCAAAAACCACCACACTATTAAAAAAGGCGTTGTTGGCGCGCTCAAAAAAACTCACGGGCAGGACCAGATGCCGGTCTTTCGCCAGCTTTTGCAGGGCGAGTAATGCGGGATGGGAGCTGCGCGGCTGAGCCAGTGCCAAAAAATCCGGGTTCTGATCCTTGCAAAAGTAGGGTGTGCTGAATAACTCCTGGAGGAGGATGATGTTCGCTCCAGCATCTGCAGCACAATGTACCTGCTGCAGTGCCTTGTCGATGTTTTCCGCTTCGTTGTCGCCGACTGCCATCTGAATGGCAGCTACTTTTACCTGCATGATGCACCTCTGTCCGCAAACTTCTGGCCGATTCTCCAAATTGGAGTATAGAGGAGCCACCGGGAGGGGCAAGAGGGCCTGATGATCCGAGCAGTTTTCGGGATTTGGCTGAACTCAGGGATGTTGTGGCGGGTGAAAAGTCATGACGCTACCCGCAGAAACTTCGGACGGGTCCCGCCAACGCCAGGCTTGCAGTGCCGCATTTTGTGCTGGGCTGGCGCAACTGCTGCAACTTCCAGACTGGCACGAACTCCCACAGCTTTTAGCTGAAGAGAGTGAAACAGCCTCGACGCGCCCCCGGCTTTGCCAGTAAAGCAGCATATCTTCTACCGTGCTTTTGGGCAGGTTCAAAATTACGGCAATCTGGCTGCTGGTCAGCAGAGTGTGATCACGCAGGCTGTCGCGCACGGCAAACAATGTGCTCATACCGCAGCCTGCTTTTTGATGCTGGCTGCGGGACTCGCTTCCTGGCGTCGCCCATAAATGCGCAGGGCAATGATCAGCAGTCCGAAGCTCGTCAGAATCCCGGCTATCCAGGCCAGTGATGCAGCAGGGTGGGCGACGAAAGTTCCTGCCTGAAAAATGAGCGTACTGGTACCCCAAGCGAGACCGGTGCCGTAAAGCAGGGAAAACCCCATCCATCCCCAACCGACTTCCCGGCGCAGGGCTCCCATGGTGCTGGCGCAGGGTACATAGAGCAATACAAACACCAGGTAAGCAAAAGCCGAGAGCGGCGTAAAGCCTGCGGCAATGGCTTGCAGGGTGGCGCTTTCTGCGCCGGAGGCCTGCTCCGTTTCAGTGGTGGAAGTCATGGCACTCAAGCCCAGAGGATCGTCCAGTGTGCGTATAAAGGTCAGGGCATTAGCCGGAATGGTCATTAGCGCATCCCGCAGTTGGCCGATAATGTCGGGCTGCCGGTAATCCGCCATCAAATCCGCCGCATTTTGGCGTTGATAAATACCATTGAGGGTGCCGATGACGATTTCCTTGGCTGCCGCACCGGCAATGAGGCCGGATACGGCGGGCCAGTTGTCAGTCTTGATGCCCATGGGTGCGAATATCGGAACCAATGCCTGACTGCCTTGGGCCAGCAGGGAGTGATCAATGTCCGTGCTGCGCAGTCCCTGACTGGTCCAGCCGATGCCGGGCAGGATGAAGAGCACCAGACCGATGACGGCGATGACCTTGCCGACCCGGAAAATAAAGACCTTCAGGCGCTGCCAGCTTTGCAGGACGGCGCTGCGGAAACTGGGCAGGCGGTAGGGCGGCAGTTCCATGACAAAAGGCATGGCTTCACCGCGCAGGGCCGTTTTCCCCAGCAACCAGGCCGTGAGCAGCGCGACCACTATGCCCAGAACATATAAGGCAAATACGACCTGACCACCATTGCTGCGGAAAAATACGACCGCAAAAGCCATGTAGATGGTGAGACGCGCCGAGCAGGACATGAAGGGTTGCATCAACACGGTCAAAATGCGTCCACGCGGATCCTCGATAATACGCGCACCCATAATGGCCGGAACATTGCAGCCAAAACCAATGACCATGGGCACCAGCGCGTTGCCGGGTAAGCCCATGCGTCGCATCAGGCGATCCATGGCATAGGCGGCACGCGCCATATAGCCGGAGTCATCCAGAAATGCCAGAAAGAGAAAAGTAAGGCCAATGGGGGGGATAAAGGAAATCACCAGATTGAGACCGCCGCCAACCCCGCCGGCAATCACTGAAATCAGCCAGTCCGGTAAACCCGTCAGCAACAGGAGATGCCCGGTTCCATGGATGAGCAGAGCCGCAGAAGCCTGATCAAAAAAATCCAGGAAAATATTGCCGCCACTGAAACTTACGACAAACACCAGATAAAGAACCAGCAAAAATATCGGTACACCCAGCCATTCATTGAGCACAATGCGATCCAGATGGTGATTGATTTTTTCACGCAGACCCTTCTTCCCGTGGTCTTGCAGGGCAATACCCGCCATGTCGTGAGCCCAGGAAAAACGCCGGTCCATGACCAGGTCAGCGGGATCCTCATCACTGATCAACTCAATATGCCGGCGCAAGTCTTTCAGGATTTTCGCGTTCTGCTCTGAAGAGGGTTGCGCAGAGCCATCCAGCAGACGCAGAGCGTCCACCCTGGTTCTGGCCGTATTTGGTCCGCTTATTGCTGTCCCCAGTGTTTGCAGTGCTTCTTCCACAGGGACCGGATAAACGATTGGATGACCCTGCGGCTTTTTTTGCAAGGCTTCAATCATCCTCTGGAGTAAATAGTCCCGTCCTTTGTTTTTTCGCGCTACCATAGGCACTACGGGAATTCCCAAAGCATTTTCCAGCTCAGCACAATGTAACTTCCAGCCTCTGGCTTCTGCCTCGTCCGTCATATTCATGATGAGCAGCATGGGGTGGCCGGTTTCCAGCAATTCGGCGGTCAAGGCGAGATGGCGTTCCAGATTGGAAGCATCAACAATGTTGACAATCAGGTCTACCGGGGTATCCAGCAGAAAATCCCGGGCGACCCGTTGATCCTCTCCGCCACCACCCATCAGGCTGTAAACGCCGGGAAGATCGATAACCGAAACTTTCTTCTTGGCAAGCTGCAGGCTGCCGCTGCGTTTTTCTACCGTGACCCCCGGCCAGTTGCCGACCTGCTGGTGAGCGCCGGTGAGCAGGTTGAACACCGTGGTCTTGCCACAGTTGGGATTACCCGCAAGAACAATGCTTTGTTCGGACAGGACTGGGGCTGCTCTTCCCTGATTTTCATGACAGGCGCTCATGCGGATAGCTCCGTAACCCATATTTTCTGAACCATGCTGTTGCCGATGGCAAAACGCGCCCCGTTGATTTGAATGACTACCCCACGTTTGTTGGGGCCGTGGACAATATGCAGTGCGACGCCCGGACGAATACCCAGCATTTGCAGACGTTGCTGCATGTTCCGATCACCAGCAATTCGGTCAATGCGCGCGGAGGCAGCGCCGGGTAACTGATCGAGGCTGCGTGAAGGATTTTCAGAAGTAAGATTGTGCATGTTCATGGATGAATAGGCTTCCTGATTCAACATTCAAAAAAATTCGAGGTGCAGACGCAAAATACCGACCAGAGCATCCGGGTAATAACCGGAAGGATGCTGGATGTATTGCAAATCCGGCTGAATATTGATGTGCTCCGTTACTTTTGCCAGATAAGTGAGTTCATAGCTGGTTTCAGCGGGATGGATGCTGGCTGGTTCCACATCCAGTCCCGCAGCGACGGCCTCAGGGCGTAACCAGGCTCTGGCCATACCAATGGAAATGCTGTCGTCCGGGCGGTCTGCAAAGGGATGCCCGAGCCGCAAGCCCACGCCCAGGTACCAGGGGACGGGATTGAAGTTTTGCGGCGCTGCCCCGGCCTGCACAAATGCGCCGAGCTGGCGTTCACCCGGCAGTGTCCAGTTTCCTTCGACGATGCCATAGGCACCAGCGGTGCTGGGTGATAAGCCATAAAGTTCGGGGTTGGCCTGCTGGTAGTGCCAGGCACCGATTTTTAATTCATATTGGCCATATTCATCGGTATTGTCCTCCATGTCTTCGTCGGCTTTGTGACCCCAGTGCAGAGCGCCTTCCCACAGGGCCATGTAGCCTCGTTCAAAAGCAGAAGTCTGATGCTGTGGGTCACCCTGAAAAATTGCTAATTTGTTACTCACATTTTGCGTGTGTGTGCTGACCAGCAGGCCGAGGCCGGAATAGGGATAGGTGGCAGTGCCGGGGACGTTGACCGTGATGGTGGGCGATATGCCAAAAGAGCTGTTGATCAATTGCAGGGCATTGGCGGCAACATCAAAATAATAGTTGACGTCCATATAACCGACCCGGGTGTTGAGCCAGTCATTCCAGCGTTGCCGATAGGCGGCATCGTAAAAACGGACGGCATTGGGCGCCCAGATATTACTGGCAGTCTGAATATCACCACTATAGTTTTGCTGAATGCCACTACTGTAAATGCCCATCAGGGAGAGGGTGAATTTGCCTCCCTTCCAGAGCCCGGCTTTGTCGGTGTCATATTCAGCCCCGATTTGTCCGACAATATTGCCTTCACTGCCTTGCTTGATTCCTCCCGAAAAATTGGAAAAAATCTCGCTGTCCAGATGTCCCGCCCAGGATAGCCCGTTGCCGATGTGGGAGTAAGCAGGTAAGTACTTTGCAGAAAGTCCGGGGGTGTTGGGTATGGAGGATTCCGGGTTGCTGTCAGCAGCATCAGCGTAACCGATTACTGGACAGCCCAGAAAAGACGCCGCACAAAGTGCAGTCGCCAAGGAAAAAGACAGGCGAGACATTGCAGATACGCTCCGTTATTAGAATATTAACGATAATGATTCTTAATATTATAGAGGCTGTTGGCAATGTCAATATTTTTGGATTATTTTTTTGCGGGAAGCTGGAGCCGATGCCGGGCTGGGAAGCTTTTTGCTCCAACGCCCCTTGCCTGTTGTTCTAAGGCTCATCCTGCTGTCAGGAGAGAACTCGCCCTTTGGGCTCAGACAGCTCTCCTGACGGGCGCAGGATTTCACCAAGAACAACAACGGCGCGGGCCAAAGTCGCTGCAAAGCTTCCCAGTCCGGCATCGGCTCCAAATTTGGCTAGTGAAGTCCCTTTAGGGTCTGGGCGAGATTTTTAGCATCCAGAACCTGCCAGACAATTTGTGGCTGATTGTGGCTATCCATGTAAAGCATGGTAGGGACAGTTTTCTGGCCGGTGGCTTCGAGTATGCTCAGGTTGTTTTTCAGTGCTTTTTCAGTTGCCGTACTGGGCAGAATTTCCCGGATGGCACCATCATGACCTTTTTCCGTAAACCCTTTTTCATTTTCCCATAGGGCCTTCAGTGGGTTTTTCGCCTCCAGAATCGCGGCAGCTTTGCCGGTACTGGAAGGTTCCAGAAAGCCCACGGGAACATAGCGTATGCTGAGTTGATCGGGTTTGATCAGAGATTGCAGTTCCTGGATGAGAAGATGGCAATAGGGGCAGTTCGGATCAAATATCAGATAAATGATGTGTGGCCCCGAACCTTGGACGAACCAGCGGGCATGATTGAGTCGCTGCCAGATCTGTGCAGAGCTGGCCACTGTGCGCTTTGGGGCAAAACTGGCTGCCATCTGGCCCAGCGTCGAGGCTTGGCCAGACGGGCTGAAGCCGCTTGTCATGAGGGTCATGGAAAACGCTAAGCCTATAGAATAAAGCCAACTTTTTTTGCTCATTAAGACAGAAGAGAACATGCATGCGCTCCTTGATTTTTGCTATCTCCTTGTATTAAAGCAATACTCAGGCCAGTTTTAAGTATTTTTCGGAAATCAGGAAAAAAATTGCTTTTCAGACCTTGCCTGTCCCGGCAATTCCACCTATATTCCCAAATACGGACTATGGAGCATCGATTTTACTAATGGCTAATATTCGAATTGATTCGGGAGAAGACTGTCTGGTTATTTGGGGCTTGGCGCCCCAAACTGCCGGCAGTTTTGATTCGGTGTCGGCCCGCGTGTTCCGTAGTCCGGGTAATTCTCATCGAGCCGAACCAACGTTCGGCTTTTTTGTTGGGTTCAGGGGGTAGCCTCGAAGTTTCTCTTTCAACTTTATGAGAAATGGCAATGTCTCTGCATAATCAGCCCTTGGGCAGATTACGCAGCGGCGATTCCCAGGTGATTCTGGAGATAAGAATGAAGAAGAAGCATCGCTGGCAGATTGCTTTAGCGGTATGTTTGTGTACAGGAGGTGTTGCTGTGGCTCAGGCCGCGCCACATCATGTTAAGACGGCAGCTCATCGAGTGGATGCGCATCGGTATCATCGGGAGACCTCTCCCAGGCATCTCTATTCGAGACGTTATCATGCCGTCAAATCGGTCCGAAAAGTTTCGCATAGGCATAAGGCTTTACCAGTCGAAGCAGCCGATTATACGGCTTTGACGCCAACGGCCCTGCAGTTGATGCATCTTTCCCCGGTGGAATTTGCGGGAGTAGGTGCAGCACCTCAGCCGGTAACAAATTACCAATTTCCTGTTCATTCGTTTCCGGATGCCCCTGACAATTCGGTCACCAGCCCCGACTTTGTGGATCAATCCCTGGTGCTGGTGAAAACCGGTCTCGCAGCCAGCACGATGACTACAGATTCTCCGGCCAAGCCAGCGGCAGCCCCGGTGGATGCAGTGGTCGCCACTTCCGCGCCGGAACAGTCACATCTGCGCATTGCCCTGGAAATGTTCGCCAGTCAGGCCTATCACTGGGCCCGTCATCCGCTGCAGGCTTTAGAGTCCAGCGGCGACGCCGCCAGCGGGCCTCAGGCTGCTGCTGAATTGGCAGACGATATGGCCCAACAACAGGCGGATCAAACTAATACCGGGAGCAATGCTTCGTCGTCCTCGGGCGATTCCTGGCTTTCGCCCCGGGCCATGGTGGTTTCGGCCTTGAAGTTTATTGGTGCCCCCTATCGCTGGGGCGGGATGAGTCCGGCTTCAGGTTTTGATTGCAGTGGCTTCGTGAAATACATACTGGCCAAATTTGACATTCAGGTGCCGCGCACTTCTTATGCCCAGGCTGCGGAGTTGCACAAGGTGTCCCGGGAAAACCTCAAGCCCGGAGATCTGGTGTTTTTTGATACCATGCATCGGGCTTATTCTCACGTAGGTATATACATCGGTCACCAGCGTTTCGTCAGCGCCCAGACACCCAGCACTGGTGTCCAGATTGGCAGCCTGAATGATCCTTATTGGGCAGCGCATTATGACGGCGCGCGCAGCTTGCCGGTAGCCAACTCTTATTAAGTTTGCTTTACCGACAGAGCATTGCACAAAAAACCCGCAGACTTGAAGCTGCGGGTTGTGCTTCTTTGATGTTTGGCTTTACGGTTCATCGTAAAGGCGGCCGTGGGCCGGGAAGCTTTTTGCTCCAACGTCCCTTGCCTGTTGTTCTAAGGCTCATCCTGCTGTCAGGAGAGAACTCGCCCTTTGGGCTCAAGCAGCTCTCCTGACGGGCGCAGGATTTCACCAAGAACAACAACGGCGCGGGCCAAAGTCGCTGCAAAGCTTCCCGGCCCACGGCCGTCTGTCTGACAATTCAGAGTTTGCCGTAGGAGTGCAGCCCACCCAGGAACAAGTCGACGCCGATGAAACAGAAGGTAACGACGATCAGGCTGATAAATGCCCACCAGGCCATGGGGCGTCCTTCCCAGTTGCGCTGACTACGGGCGTGCAGGAAGCCGGCATAATTCAGCCAGACAATCAGAGCCCAGGTTTCCTTGGGGTCCCAGGACCAGAATCCCCCCCAGGCCTTGGCAGCCCAGACTGCACCGAGAATGGTGCCGACCGTAAAAAACAAAAATCCGAAGGCGATGGTTCCGGAAAAGGTCTTGTCCAGTAATTCCAGGCTGGGCAGGCGATCACGCAGGAAGTTACCGCTGCTGATGGCGCGTTCTTTCAGCAAATAGGCCAAACCGGCCATGGCTGAAATGTAAAAATTGGCGTAGGCAATGAACATGGAGGGTACATGGATTTTCATCCAGAAACTCTGCAATGCCGGAATCAGTGGTTGAATACGGTTCAAATGATAAGCCGCACCCACCCAGATCAGAAAAATATCAGCGACCAGCACCAAAGGCAGAACAAAAGCCCCCAATCCCCGGTTTTCTGTGCGATTTTCGTGAAACAAGTAAAACAGGATGGTGGTCGCACAAAATAACACCATCACATCATATATATTGCTGACGGGAATATGTCCCCAGGATGGGTGGCCGATATAGGTTTCTCGCCAGCGAATGGCCAGACCGGTAAAGCCCAGAACAACGGCAATCCAGGCCAGGCGATGCCCCCAGTTGCCCGCATTCTGGTTACCGGCAAACAAATACAAATAGTAGCCGGCGGCACTGAGCAGAATCGCGCCACTCATCCAGTAAAACATTGCATTACTGTGGAAAAAATAACGTATTGCGAGGCTGTTGTGCGTTGTGAAACCCCATTGATAAAGCCCTACTCCGGTGCCGGCAATGGCCATGACGACCAGAAACAAAGCCCGGAAAGCCGGCCATTTCAGACCAAACCACATAAGCCCGGCATACCACATACCGAGGATGATGAATTGCCACATCCAGAATTCGGCACGAAATACGGCCCAGGTGGCAACGGCGCCGACGCTCAGAAAAATGGCCCAGGCAATACGCTGAGCTTTGGAGTTTTCTATGGATGCGGGCTCTTTGAGTGAAAAATAGGGTGATTGGAGTTGCGCTGACATCTTGTTGGCTCCTGTTTCGCGGTAGTGTTTGGCATCTGTTTACAATTTTATAAGGGCTTTAAGCAATAATTAAGCCCGAACAGTCAGGGCTTTTTATCTATCCGCAAGGGTCAAGATGCTCGCTTTCAGAATGCGCTAACTTACACATAATTTTAAACTTTTGGGCCTAATCGAACAATCGGGACAATACGCCTGGTTCCGAAAGGGCCAGCTTGTTCACCCGGGCTCAGGCTTGCGGCGGTGTACTTTGATCCAGTCTGGCCAGTAAGCGAAAACCGCCGATGACACCCAGAATGCGTTCTCGCAGGTTATTTTCAGGATCCGTGGAGTAAACTGGCCAGAATTTGCATTGGGTATGAGTTGCCCGTTCCAGATCAGGGATCCCATCACAGTCCAGCGCAATAATAAGATCGGGCCATAAGTATTCTGCCGAATTGGCTTTGGCGATCAGCCACTCACCGCCAAGTTCAGCGGCTAACTGGGCAGCATATTGGGCCTTTTCAGGTTGGCTCGGATGCCAAAAGAGTATGTGTGCACGTCGTTTATACATGAATGCCCTATTTATGGCGGAATTGTGTAAAAATAGCAGGACAGAGCGCGCAGCGGGAGTAGGCATGAAATTCAGGCGTTGTCAGTGACAATAACAGACTGGTCAGAAAATCTGGGACAAAATGGGGCCTTGGCACAACGCTTGCCGCAGTTTCGGGCGCGTGCCCAGCAGCAGGCCATGGCCGCGCAGGTTGCCCAAACCTTGCAGCAGGGTGGGGTTGCATTGATTGAAGCGGGTACGGGTACAGGTAAAACGTTTGCCTACTTGTTGCCCGCCATGCTTTCCGGACGCAAGGTGCTGGTTTCCACCGGGAGCAAGGCGCTGCAAGACCAGATTCTCGAAAAAGACATTCCCTTGCTCACGGATGTGGTGGGTAAGCCGATGCGCGTCAGCCGTCTCAAGGGGCGATCCAACTATCTTTGTCTGCACCGTCTCCAGCGTTTCAGCAGTGAGGGCGTTGCGCCATTGCTGGCGGCTCCTCTCGCCAAAATTGTGGATTGGGCGGGGCGCACCCGGGAGGGAGATATAGCGGAAGTCAGTGGGGTCCCGGAAGACTCGGCGGTGTGGCCGCTGGTGACTTCAACCCGGGATAATTGTCTGGGTAGTGAATGTCCTGATTATCAGCGTTGTCATGTCGTGGAAGCACGGCGCAAGGCTCACGAAGCCGATTTGCTGGTGGTGAACCACCATCTGCTTTTTTCCGATCTGGCACTCAAGGCCAATGGCATGGGCGATCTGCTGCCCCGGGTGGAAGCGATGGTGCTGGATGAGGCTCATCAGGTTTTTGACCTGGCGGGCCGCTACTTTGGGCGGCAACTCAGCAGTCACCAGTTGTGGGACTGGGCCAGGGACAGTCGTGTGGAAGCCCTTGGTGAAGCGGCAGATGACGCGCTCCTGCTGCAGGCCGCTGCCGAACTGGAGACGGCGACCAGTGCCTGGCGCACTGCCCTCGGGGCGGGTGAGGAACGGATTCTGTGGACCCTGACACCGGGTTCTCCCGAGGAAGCGGCTTTTATCCATTTACGTCAGGCCGGAATCACCTTGCTGCACGCCCTTCATCAGGCCTCCGCCCGAGGCAAGGGGTTGGAACAATGTGCGGCACGGGGCGTGGCGCTGCTGGCCAGCGTCGAGTTTTTTTTGCTGCATAATGCCCCCGAAATGGTGTTCTGGCAGGAGAAGAGAACGCGTACTGTGCAGTTACACGCCACCCCCCTGGATGTGGCTGGACCGCTGCAAAAATATCTGCTGGAGCCTATTGAGGCACTGGTGTTGACCAGTGCGACCTTGCGGGTGGGAGACAGTTTTACGGTCACCGAGCGGGCGCTGGGTCTTAGTGGCGCACAGACTTTCAATGCCGCTTCACCTTTTGATTATGCCCGCCAATCTTTACTGTATTTACCCTCTGGCCTGCCTGAGCCCAGTCATCCAGGTTATACGACAGCCTGCTTGCAAGCCGCCATACCAGTGATTGAGGCCAGTGCCGGGCGGACTTTTATCCTGTTTACCAGTCATCGCGCCCTGCAGGAGGCCGCATCCTTTCTGCCCCGCCAACTGGGGTTTCCCGTGCTGGTACAGGGCAGCATGCCGCGTTCGCGCTTGCTGGACCGGTTCCGCAGTCTAGGCAATGCCGTGTTGCTGGGCGCGGCGAGTTTCTGGGAAGGTGTGGATGTGCAGGGAGAGGCTCTGTCCTCGGTCATTATTGATAAACTGCCTTTTGCCAGCCCATCTGATCCGATTTTGCGCGCGCGTACCGAACAATGTCAGGCAGCGGGCGGCGACCCCTTTCGCGAACTGCAAATACCCCAGGCCGTCATTGCCTTGCGCCAGGGCGTAGGGCGCCTGATACGCTCAGAAACTGATCGTGGTGTGCTCATGCTCTGCGATCCGCGTCTGCGCAGCAAAGCTTATGGCAAGATTTTTCTGGAAAGTTTGCCACCCATGCGGCGCGTGAGCGATCTGGAGGCCGTGCAGCAATTCTGGAAGGCATCGCTGTCATGAGTGATCCGATTATTCTCGCGATAGATACGGCTACCGAAGCCTGCTCGGTCGCCGTGAATGGCGTTGCGGAGTGTCAGGTGGCGGCAAACGCCCACAGCCAGATCTTGTTGCCGATGATCAGCAGGGTATTGCAGCGTGCCGGACTGGTTCTTGCCGATCTGGATGCGATCGCCTGCGGAGTAGGACCCGGCGGCTTTACTGGTGTCCGTATTGGGGTCAGTACCGCCCAGGCTCTGGCGATGGCGCGGGGGTTGCCCGTATATCCGGTTTCCAGTTTGCAGGCGTTGGCGGCAGCGACCGTCCAGCCATCAGTTTTGACGGCCCTTGATGCGCGTAAAGGCGAGGTCTATGCCGCCGTCTATGTGCAGGATGAGCGTACCGGGCTGCCAGTATTGCAGGGCGAGGAGCGCGTTTGCCCGCCCGGGGCAGTGGCCTGGCCCCATGAGGGCGGGTATTGGGGGCTGGGTAGCGCTTGGCCCCTGTATCATTCTGAATGGCAGCAGGATAACGTCCTGGGGTGGACGGAAGACGCCTATCCGCAGGCAGAAGCGGTTCTGCGTCTGGCACTGGCCCGTCATCTCAGAGGCGAAGACGGTTGTCGTCCTGACCAGCTCGAACCCCATTATATCCGGCCCTTTCTGCCCCAGGACCAACAAAAATGAAGTTGCGACCGATGCAGGCGGAAGATCTGGATGCGGTGGCGGCACTGGAGTCGCACATTTCCCCTGGACCCTGGACGCGGGGCATATTCCGGGATTGTATGCAGGCCGGATATGATGCCTGGGTGCTGAAGGATGAAACGGATCTCCTGACTGCCTTTGGTGTCTTGTCTACCGGAGCCTCTGAAGCGCATGTGTTGAATCTGGGGGTGAGTCCGGCACAGCGCCGCCGGGGGTATGGGCGTAAAATGCTTATGCACCTTTTGTCGCGTGCCGGGCAACTGGGTGCAGAACGCGCCTTTCTGGAGGTCCGGGTATCCAATACGGCCGCCCAGCAGTTGTACCGCTCGGCGGGTTTTCATGAAATCGGGGTGCGCTTGAATTATTATCGAAATACCGAGGGTCGCGAAGATGCTCTGGTTTTGTCCATGTCTTTGGTTCGTGATGTGCATTTTTTCAAAGAAGGTTAAAAAAGCTTATGTCTTCCTCACCTGAAGCACTGGTTCCGTCAGTGGATGCCTTTCTGGAGGCTATTCAACGGCGCCGGACTTTTGCGATTATTTCCCATCCTGATGCGGGTAAAACTACCCTGACGGAAAAACTGTTGTTGTTTGGCGGTGCCATTCAACTGGCAGGGACCGTCAAGGCGCGTAAAAGTAGCCGCCATGCTACCAGTGACTGGATGGCTATTGAAAAAAATCGCGGTATTTCCGTGGCGAGTTCGGTGATGCAGTTTGAATATGCGGATCATGTGATCAATCTGCTGGATACGCCCGGTCACCAGGACTTCTCCGAAGATACTTATCGGGTGCTGACGGCCGTGGATTCAGCCCTGATGGTCATTGACGGCGGTAATGGTGTGGAAGCCCAGACCATCAAATTGCTGGAAGTGTGCCGGTTGCGCGATACGCCCATCATCACCTTCATGAACAAGTTTGACCGCGAAAGCCGGGATCCTACGGAACTGATGGATGAAGTGGAGTCGGTGCTGGGCATTCAATGCGCCCCCGTCACCTGGCCGATTGGTATGGGCAAGCGTTTTCGAGGGGTCTACCACCTGTTGCGGGATGAGGTGCTGGTGTTCGCCCCTGGTGAGGAAACCCGTGAGCATCAGCTGGAACGGATTGCCGGTCTGGATAATCCGGAGCTGGACCGGCGCTTTCCTGAGGAAATGCCCGAGTTGCGGGAACAGGTGGAGTTGCTGCGAGCCGCTTCCAACCCGTTTTCACTGGAAGATTTTCTGGCTGGACAGCAGACTCCGGTATTTTTCGGCTCCGCCATCAACAATTTCGGCGTCCGGGAATTACTCGGAGCCCTGATTGACTGGGCACCCTCGCCGCGTCCAAGACCAACGACTGGCCGTGCGGTGCAACCCGATGAACAGGCTTTCAGCGGCTTTGTATTCAAAATACAGGCCAATATGGATCCCCAGCATCGCGATCGGGTAGCGTTTTTGCGGGTTTGTTCCGGTCATTTTCAGCGTGGCATGAAAATCAAGCATCTGCGTATAGGGCGTGATATTCAGGTGCACAATCCCATCACTTTTCTGGCCCAGGAAAGAGAACTGGTGGAAGACGCCTATGCTGGGGACATCATCGGCCTGCATAACCATGGCAGCATTCAGATTGGTGACAGCTTCAGCCAGGGCGAGGCGCTGCAATTTACGGGAATACCCTATTTTGCGCCGGAATTGTTCCGGCGGGTGCGGCTGCGCAATCCGCTCAAGGCCAAGCAACTGCAAAAAGGCCTGCAGCAGTTGGCAGAGGAGGGCGCGACCCAGGTTTTCAAGCCACTGCAGGGTGGCGATATGATTCTGGGGGCAGTGGGCGTGCTGCAATTTGATGTGGTGGCAGAGCGCCTGAAAACTGAATACGCGGTGGAAGCCATTTTTGATCCGGTTACCGTCCAGACGGCCCGCTGGATTCAATGTGAGGATGCCAAAATCCTCGCAGAATTCACCCGTAAGCATGAAGATCATTTGGCTGAAGATGCGGGGGGGCGCCTTGCCTATCTGGCCCCCTCGCGGGTGAATCTGGATTTGACCATGGAACGCTGGCCGCAGGTCATCTTCCATGCCACCCGGGAGCATGCGGATACCTGAGATTATAGACAAAAGGAGATTGCACGGATGAAAAAATCCACCCTGATGGTCCTGATGCTGCTGATTTGGCCCCTGGCAGCGGCCGCCCAGGACCTGGAGTCATTGCGCAATCAGGCCGAGTCTGATCCGGCCACTTTAGCACAGTTGCAGGCGCTCGCCCGTGGGCATGATGCCAAGGCGGCATTTTATCTGGGGACCCTGTATTCACCGCTGATCACCCGTAAGGAAGTCACCGTCCATAAAGGCTGGCCAGAAACCCTCCATTGGTACCGTAAAGCTGCAGGATTGGGTCTGGCTCGTGCTGATTTTGACCTGGGTCTTGCTTACGAAGAAGGCCTGGGTGTGCGCAAAAATCCGCAACAGGCCAAGGCCTATTTTGCGCGCATGGCCCATATTGCCCAGCTTGAAACAGCCCTGCCAGCCGCTGCTCAGCTTCCCGCAAACCCGCAGGAGTCAGCGCGGCAGGATTGATGGTTGTTGTGACTGGTCGTATCGCTCATTTGCGCGTCAACAGAAAAACCACTATCCCGAAAAATACCAAGCCTCCTGATAAAGCCAGTAATATTAAAGGATTGCTTAAGCCTGCGAAGGGACTGGCACCGTACATGATCGCTCCTCTGATAGTAAATGCGGAAACTGACCTATACTGAATTTTATCACAGAAGCGCAAAGCATTTGACAACGATTTATAATTAGTCTAAATATATATTTAGTTTTATTTGTGATCTGGGTAATGTGTCGAGGTTCGTGGCTGTCTGTCTATATCAATAAGGAGGATGTGATATGTCTGAAGAAATGACTTGTCCGTTTCGTAAAACCATGGCTACCGGTGATTTACAGTCAATTCGCGATTGGTGGCCAGAGCGCTTGAATCTTGGGCTCCTGCGTCAAAATTCGGCTTTATCCAACCCCATGCCAAGCGATTTTGACTACGTCAAAGCGTTTCAGGCGTTGGATCTGGAAGCAGTCAAGGCAGATCTCCGTACTTTAATGACAGAATCCCAGGATTGGTGGCCAGCCGATTTTGGTCATTACGGACCTTTTTTCATACGCATGGCCTGGCATTCAGCGGGTACTTATCGTACGGGTGACGGGCGGGGTGGTGCGGGTGCTGCCCAGCAGCGTTTTGCCCCCATCAATAGCTGGCCGGACAATGTCAACCTGGACAAGGCCCGGCGTTTACTTTGGCCGGTCAAACAAAAATATGGGCACAGCATTTCCTGGGGTGATCTCATGATGCTGACCGGCAATGTGGCTCTGGAATCCATGGGCTTTAAGGTATTTGGTTTCGGCGGTGGACGTCGGGACGTTTGGGAGCCTGATGAATCGGTTTACTGGGGTGCAGAAAATACCTGGTTGGGCGATCAGGATCGTTACACCGGCAAGCGAGACCTGGAAAATCCTCTGGCAGCGGTGCAAATGGGCTTGATTTATGTGAATCCGGAAGGTCCGGGAGGCAATCCAGATCCGGTGGCAGCCATTGAAGACGTCCGTGAGACCTTTGCACGCATGGCCATGAACGATGAAGAGACTGTAGCATTAATTGCCGGCGGGCATTCTTTTGGGAAGACACATGGGGCCGGACCGGCCACCCATGTTGGTCCGGAACCAGAAGCCGCACCCATTGAAAATCAGGGTTTGGGCTGGAAAAGCAGCTTTCGCAGTGGCAAGGGAGAAGATCAGATTGGTAGTGGTCTGGAAGTCACCTGGACGAAAACCCCCACGCAGTGGAGTAATAATTTTTTCGAAAATCTGTTTGGCTTCGAGTGGGAACTGGAAAAAAGTCCAGCGGGGGCCCATCAGTGGGTTGCCAAAAATGCTCCCGAAATCATTCCCGATGCCCATGATCCATCAAAATTTCATCGTCCAACCATGTTGACGACGGATCTCGTCCTGCGCTTCGATCCCGTTTACGAGAAAATTTCGCGGCACTTTTACGAGCATCCGGAAGCTTTTGCCGATGCTTTTGCGCGCGCCTGGTTTAAGCTGACGCACCGGGACATGGGACCTAAAAGCCGGTATTTGGGGCCTGATGTGCCGCAAGAAGATTTGCTTTGGCAGGATCCCATACCGGATGTGAATCATCCATTGGTGGATGATCAGGATCTAGTTGCTCTGAAGAGCAAAATCATGGATTCAGATTTGACGGTTTCGGAAATGGTGACAACCGCCTGGGCATCTGCCTCAACTTTTCGTGGGTCTGACAAACGTGGTGGTGTAAATGGAGCGCATATTTGTCTGGAACCGCAAAAGCAATGGGAAGTCAACCAGCCCGTGCAATTGATCAAGGTATTAAATACACTTGAAGGTATTCGTGCCGACTTCAATGCCAAGCAAAGCGGGGGCAAACAAATATCCATGGCAGATCTGCTTGTTCTTGCAGGTAATGCAGCGATAGAAGACGCAGCCCGCCAAGCTGGTCACCAGATAACGGTGCCGTTTACTCCGGGACGCATGGACGCTACCCAGGAGCAGACGGATGTGGTCTCCTTTGCCGTATTGGAGCCAGTCGCAGACGGTTTCCGTAACTACCGCAGTGCCCGTTGTTCCAACATCCCAGCAGAGGCTCTGTTGCTGGACAAAGCTCAATTATTGACCTTAACTGTTCCGGAAATGACGGTTCTGTTAGCTGGTTTGCGCGTATTGGGCGGGAATTTTGCCGCAGCCGAACACGGTGTGTTTACAGACAGGCCTGGTGTTCTCAGTAATGACTTTTTTGTGCAGCTTCTGGATATGCGGACAGAATGGAAAGCAGATGCGGAGGAGGCTGAAACCTTCACCGGCTATGATCGTAAAACGGGGGCTCGCAAGTGGTCTGCGACCCGGGTGGATCTGGTTTTTGGATCGCATTCCGAGTTGCGGGCAGTGGCTGAAGTGTATGCCAGCGCCGATGGGCAAGCTCAATTTGTGGAGGATTTTGTAAAAGCCTGGACCAAGGTCATGAATCTCGATCGTTTTGATTTGGCTGGATAAAAACTAGCAGGCAGGCTCAGGTCAGATTAATGAATGAACCTTTGCGCCAGCCGCCGATACTGGATGGCCTCGGACAGATGCTGCAGGCTGATCGTGGTGCTTTCTTCCAGATCGGCAATGCTGCGGGCCAGACGCAAAATGCGGTGATAGCCACGGGCGGAAAGATGCAGGGTGTCAGCGGCGCGCGTCAGTAAGCGGGCGCCCTCGGGCTGTAGTGCACAATGCTGGTCCAACGCTTCGCCCTGCAGTTGGGCATTACGGCAGGACTGTCGTTGCCACTGTCGATTTATGGCCGCGCTGATCCGTTCGCGCCAGTAGGCAGAACTTTCGCCTTCTGGCGCTTTTTGCAGGAGTTCTACCGGAAGACTCGGTACTTCTATTTGAATGTCCATACGATCCAGCAGAGGGGCGGAAAGACGGCCACGATACTGGGAAATTTGAGTTGGGGTGCACACACAGGCCTGATGTGGATTACCGAGATTGCCGCAGGGGCAGGGATTCATGGCGGCAATCAACTGAAAACGCGCCGGGAAGGTGCTTTGCCGGGCGGCTCTGGAAATATGGATTTCGCCGGACTCCAGAGGTTCCCGAAGCACTTCGAGAACACTCCGCGAGAATTCCGGCATTTCATCCAGAAAAAGAATGCCATGATGCGCAAGACTGATTTCTCCGGGGCGGGGGCGCGATCCCCTGTGATTTCCTTTAATTGATGCTACACTCGGAACGGTGAATCAACTGGTTATATGGCTTGATTTACAGTAATTGTTGCTACAAAATACCAACAATAGGTGCTACAAAGTTTGATATGAACACTAATAGGCGCTACAAAACTGACAATTCTCCCAGACGCAAGATCGGTACAACCCGACGTAGCGTATCCGGGTTGTATCCATTTCGAGGGATGGGGCCTGTGGACTTTGAATCCACGCTGGAACGGGATTTCCTGATCCGCCTGGAAACGGAAAGAGGTGTGTTGGATGTGGTTTCCCAACCATTGACCATTGAGTTTATCGGTTCTAATGGGCAGATCTATCCATACACACCGGACTATCTGGTGACATATAGGGCGTATCCGGCACCTTACCGCGCCCCCGTCCTTATTGAGGTCAAGCCCGTCAGCGAACTTTGCAAATATCTGTCCGAGTGGAAAGTTAAATTTCGTGCAGCGATGGCTTACTGCAAGGCTCATGGATATTTGTTTCATTTGCGGCATGAACCTCGTATCCGCGATCAACGCTGGAAAAATGCCATGTTTTTGCAACGATATCGGCAGATGCAGTTCGTGCCGGAAGAATCAGAATGGATTATCGGGAATTTGAACCAAATGGGAACCGCAACTTTTGATCATCTGTTGGCCCGACATTTTTTCGGTGAAGCGGATCGTTCCAGGGGAATCAGTCATCTCTGGTATCTGCTGGCAACATCCCGGATAGAGTGTGATTGGTCACAACCCTTGTCCAACAACAGTGAACTATGGATTCCTGAATATGCGTGATTCAGGCAGACAAACCTTCCGTCCCATACCTGGATCAATGGCTGTTTCTGACGGTGCTGTTTATCGCATAACGGAAGTCATCGATTTTGAAACGATTATTGGAACTGATGTGGAATCTGGCCGGAGTGCAAGCCTTCGCATCGCCGATCTGGCCCCCGTGGTGGATGGGTCTAAAAAAGTTCAGGATATTGACTCTATTGCTGACGAAAACTGGAAAATAGCGCAGGAGCGACATGCCGCGATACAACCTCTTATAGGCCAGTTTGATGTTGGACGGCGCGAGGTTGAGGCCCGTGCTCAAGAAGTGGGTGTCAATTTCACCACGCTTTACCGCTGGCTTAAACGTTACCGGGATGCAGGAACCCTCGATAGTCTTATGCCAGAAAAAAGAGGCGTCAGAAAAGGGGCCAGGAAAATCTCCGTGCATGCTGAGCAAATCATTCAGCAGGTTATTGATGAATTGTATCTGACGGTACAACGACCCTCTGTTCAGAAAGTGGTTTTGGAAGTGCGACGACGGTGTAAGGAAGCCCAACTGCCGGAAGTGCCACATCCTAATACCATCCGTGCCAGAGTTTCGGAAATCAGTGAGCGTGACTCATTACGCAAACGGGGATATCGTGAAAAAGCCAAAAATAAATTTACCCCGGTTCCCGGTCAGTTCCCCAACGCAGACTATCCATTGGCTGTTGTGCAGATCGACCACACCCCAGCTGATATTATTCTGGTAGATGATATTTATCGGAAACCTATTGGCCGACCCACCGTTACCATGGCAATTGATGTGTTTAGCCGTATGGTTGTAGGTTACTACTTGTCTTTTGATGCTCCCTCAATTACTTCTGTCGGAATGTGTGTGGCACACGCTATTTTACCCAAAGAAGATTGGCTGGTTTTGCATAATGTGGATGCGACATGGCCCGTATCTGGCCTCATGACAACGATTCATGTGGATAATGGGTCGGATTTCCGTTCTGAAAGTTTCCGAAACTCTTGCGCAATGTATAACATTCGTCTGGAATACCGTCCGGTAAAACAAGCCCGGTTTGGAGGACACATCGAACGCCTGCTGGGCACTTTTCTAAAAGAATTTCACGGCCTTCCTGGGACCACTTTTTCGTCGATCAAGGAACGTGATGAATATGATTCCGAGAAACACGCAACCATGACCAAGTCAGAATTTGAGACTTGGCTGGTGACACTGATTTGCAAGGTGTATCACAAGCGGATTCACTCGGGCATTGGCATGACGCCTGAAAAGAAGTGGGAGTTGGGCGTCTTTGGCGATGAGGATACGCCGGGTCGTGGATTGTCATCGATTCCAGCAGACCGCGAAGTTTTGTTATTGGACTTCTTACCGATGTTCCGGCGGACCATACAGGCGGATGGCGTCTCGATAGATGGGCTGACTTACTATGCAGATGTGATAAGGCAGTGGATCAATGCGGATGATCCGGACAAGCCTGGTACAAAACGGCAATTCATTTTTCGTCGTGATCCCCGTGACATCAGTATCATCTGGTTTCACGACCCGGATTTGGGCATGTACTTTCGTATTCCTTTCGCTGATCAGTCGATGCCGAGCATGAGTATCTGGGAGTACACACTGGCAGCAAAACGCGCTCGCCAAAATGGTATGAAGTCCATGAATGAAACCATGGTACTTCAGGCATTAAATGACCTGCGTCAACAGGTGGATAGTTCATCAGAGAAGACGAAAAAGGCCCGTCGTCAGCAACAAAGGCGTAAAGAACATTCCAAAAAGATGTCTCCATCACGGCCGCTGGCGGCAAAGACATTGGAGAAAGCGATTCCTGTCCCGGCCTTGTTGGAAGGCGTAGTTAAGCCACTGGATGACATTGCATGATAGACCTTACTCATATTCATCCGGAATTCCGCCATGTTTTAGGCATGTCGGATAAGGACCGCATGGCATTTCTTGATGAGCCGCGCTGGATAGGTTACGCCCAGGCTAATCGCCTTTTGGATAACTTGCGCGGTTTAATGGAAAAGCCCGTGCGCCCACGCATGCCTAATCTGCTCATTGTTGGTGATTCCAACAATGGCAAGACAACGATTATTCGGCGCTTTCAGAAATTGCATGGAGAGGGCTACGTCAATGAGAATGCGGAACCCGTCAAGCCGATTATTGTCAGCGAAGCGCCGCCCAGCGCGGACGAAAAAGGATTATATATAGCGATCCTGGAGCGTTTCTGGACGCCGTACAGAGCCACGGACCCCGCTTCTAAGCTCCGCTATCAGGTGGTTCATCTGATGCGAGACTGTCATGTGCGCATCCTGGTTATCGACGAATTTCACTCTCTCCTGACGGGGACGGTGACCAAGCAGCGCGAGGTCATGAACGCGATCAAGCTGCTCTGCAACGAATTAGCGATTCCCATTGTCGGGGTGGGCACCAGAGAGGCCGTTCGGGTTTTGCATACGGATCCACAACATGCCAGCCGGTTTGATGTCGTCACGTTGCCGCCATGGGAATTGAACCCAGAATTTCAGCAACTGGTAGCGAGTTTTGAACAAGTATTACCACTTAAAAAGCCCTCTTTGTTACATCAAAGCGAAACGGTCAGTCTGCTTTTCGCTATTTCTGAAGGGAATCTGGGTAATCTGCACCGCCTTTTGGTGGAGTGCGCCGTGGAAGCCATTAAAACGGGTGCGGAGAAAATCGACAAGTCTATCATAGAGAAAAAGCAATGGCTGCGGCCTACACGTGGCATCAGGGAACAGGTGTAGGCCGCCCGCGTTGGGTGCGTTCTGTGCCAATGTTACCCGATGAGATCATCTCATCGTGGCTGGTGCGCGCAGCTTTGGCCCAGGGCTGCGATCCCATGGTGCTTACCGGCGAAATATGGCCTAAGTGGCGCATATGGACGAGAGACGTGGACCGATTTCTGGATGAAAATCCTTTAACCAGGCTAGTTGTTCCATCTGGGATTCCCTTGTCGTTCTTTCGTGAGGCAACCCTTAAAAATGTCGCCGAAAAAATCAGTGGGAAGACCCTGCCTGCCAAAGCTGTGTGGCCATGGATATTGGCGCTTGGCGCACGCAATACGAAGCGGAGAAGCGGCCTGCAATATTGTCCAGCCTGTCTTCGCGCTGATAGCATTCCTTATTACCGCCTGCAATGGCGTTTCGCCTGGCATGCAGGCTGTGCTCAGCATCATTGTGTACTTCTGGATCGTTGTCCCCATTGTAGAGCGCCCTTGGAACCGCACCGCTTGCAGGCGGAAGACGGCCTGGTGGCTGTTTGTGCAAGTTGTAAGGGCGATTTGAGGAATGTGGATGACCTGACGCCCTGCTCTGATGATGCCCTGGCTTTTCAGAATGCAGGAGATGGTGCCGTCCGTGATGGTAAAAATCTGTTCATGGCTCAACGGACTGAAACGGATGCGTGGTTCGCTGGATCTTCCTTTTTGATTTCACTTTTGCGTAGGGCAAATCGCAGCAATACAGAGGCGTTACATGTGTTTCTGGGAAAGATAGGTGTTGTAATCCCGGAGTTGCCGCTGGACCCAGGTACGGGGGTTGAACTGCTTTCAGCTTCGGAACGGCAGTTGTTGCTGGATGCGTTATGGAAACTGATAAAAACTGACCTTGCCGATGTGTCCACGCATTTGGAAGAGTCTGGCATTACCCGGCAAGGATTTGTGAGTAAGGGGGAACAGATGCCGGATTTGTTCACCGAGATTTATGCCCAGCTGCCAGACAACGCCAAAGGTCCCAGAAAACCCTTTATTCGTGATCCAGGTCAGCCACGATCGCGTCACGAAGTCATGCGTATGTGGCGTCGCTTACAGCGCAAAATGGAGATGCAGCTGCGATGACGGAGTCAGTGAAGACTCCAACGGCCGAGATCATTTGCGATGAATGTGGTAGGCGGGTTCGGAAAATAATGCGGGTTCATAAGGGGCATAAGTATTGCTCCACATGCTACGCCAGGGAGTTCAAGCGCAGACTCTGCGCGAAATGTGGCAATTATAGACGGTTGCCGCGCCGTGATTTTGCCGCCGTGTGCCGCCATTGTGAAGTGGACCGCCCCTGTCTGCGTTGTGGAAAAAAAGATTACAGAATCGGAAGGGTGACACCCTCCGGCCCGGTCTGCAATTCCTGCGCGAAATATTTTAAGGAAGCGGAAGCCTGTGAGCTTTGCGGTCAGCTGTCGAAAAGGCTGACTCGGGTTTCCCGGTTCAAGCATGACCTTCGTCTGTGCCCCAAATGTGCTCGTGCGGATCATGGCAATTGCCAGGCCTGTCACCATCATCGACTGCTGATGGTGAGAGGTGATGGACGGCGCTTATGCAAAACCTGTTTTGAGGGTGGATTGATACCCTGCCAGGAGTGCGGACAGCCCATGCCGGCAGGCAGAATTGCCGAGTGCGAGGCATGTTACTGGCGGGGTCTTCTGAAAAAGCGTATTGCCATGAATCAGGCAGCATTTTCTGCGCAGACGATGGCGAGGCACTTCGAGCATTATGCTGCCTGGTTGGCTGCTACAGTCGGTGAGAACAAAGCGGCCATTACTTTGAACAAATATCTGTCCTTCTTTCTGGAGATGGAGAAAGTCTGGAAGGATCTTCCGGACTATGCTCGGCTGGTTGCTCATTTCGGCGCGGAAGGCTTACGCAGGGTGAGGCTACCCATGCGATGGATGCAGGAAACTGGGTTGGTGTCTAAAGATGATGCCGTATTGCGTGATGACTCTGAGAAACGGCAAATTGAGCAGTTGCTTAAGACGTTGGAAGGCAATACGAAAGGGTCCAGGATTCTGAAAGAATATCACGATGCGCTGATGTTAAAGGCCAACTCTGGAAAACTGAGGCTACGTTCAGTACGTCTTGCTTTGACCCCTGCCAGGGCATTACTGTTGGAAGCGCAAAAAATGGGGTTGAATTTTCCTAGTCAAAAAGCGGTGGAAAGGTACTTAGGTAGGGTACCTGGGCAACGGGCTGCTCTGACGGGTTTTGTGCGGTTTTTGCATGAAATGCATTCTGCGAATATAGCTATACCTCAGCCCATGGACGGAGCGGTGCAAAAAGCACGTCAGATCAAATTGGAAAAAGAACTGATGGCGATGATGCGTGATGGCGACGAGAGCGACGAGTTTATACGTCGGTGGGTGTCGGTGGGGTTGGCTTATTTTCATGGGTTGCCGAAGAACATTGGGCGGAACGTGGCATTGAATCTATTGGAAAATGAGGATGAAGGTATTGTCATAAAATTTTCTGGAAAATCATACTGGTTGCCTTCTGTTGCGCGTAAAAATCACAAAATTAACGTGAGTTATGATGCTGTCTGCTGTCCAAAATTATGAGCAAGAAGTATCTGCATCCGTAAGATCAAACGTAACGATGACCTGGTATGAGACTCGGGAATTAAGCAACTCTCGAAATTTCATATATCTTGGTTTCCTGTCAGTACCAACATTGGGACGGTTCAGTTGGAAGACTTGTTAGCCATGTAACTTTCTGCCATCTTCGCGAGCCAATGCAGTTTACTGCAGAATTCCACAAGTTCACGCATGTTTGGATCATTCGCGGGCATGGGTTCATGGGTTAGCTCATTCCGCCTATTGATAGCGTATTCGAGATTGGGTTCCTCCCTTTTGTCGAGGAACGTCCAGCCTTTCATCTGCTTCTTGTTGAATGGGTAGCTGACCAACCTAGCGTAATCCTTCCACAGTTCGAACTGCACCACTATGCCGGCTCTGGCGATTACCGCGCCTACACGGGGTGAGTTGCCATCGAGGAAGGAGATCGGTGTCTTCCCGGTTGGATGCCCAGCGTAGTTTGACCCCATTGCGAGCTCCGCTGCTTTCCCCGCTTCAAGACTGGTTTTGATCGAAAGCGGGACCGCTGCTTGAATTCGCTCGGTCCCGTTCCATGAACCGAGACAAGGCCCATCATCCCAGGTTGGATTTTTTGGTACTACATAGTCGTGTTGCATTGCACGCTCTGTGCTGCGTGCAAGGTCATAGACTGAGGTATGGTCGATGAGCCAGCCTTTGGAGAGTTCTAGATATGCGTCGAGTTTCACGGTATGCCTGCCGCTCGAAGTAAGGGTTGGATTTCAAGCCACCGCTGAGGATTCTGCGGAACAGTGAGTGTGAATCGATACCGATTCCCTAGTCAATTTCCAACTGAGTTCCGCCAAAGTTGGCTGTTCCGCATTAAGAAGCAGACGGTTTAATGACATGATTGGACAAAAGGTGAGTGCCCGCTTTTGGCCGATACTACTCGTTCCCAAGCTGGGTGGGAATGACCGCCTACGCTGCCATGCCGCCGTTGAGACTTGATGGTCGGCAGCAGACTGATTGCGGTCATTCAGCGGCAAGCAAATGATAATGTCCGACCTGTACTACCAGTTGGCTGCATACAACGCTGTGGAAGAGCAATAAACCCATGGCCGCTATTCTCCTAAAACAGCAGCGGGAACAGATCGGCAAGTCGTTAGAGATTTTCTACACCGTCAGCATGGAGTTCTGCGGAAATTGGCGGGCGATCACTCATTGGCGTTTCTTGAGGCATAAGGTCGCGAATCACCGGCAGTAAAAAGCAGAGCGATGATGAACGTGGAGCGCCGGACCATCGGCCAAGTACACCAAGCTTCGCGATGACCATGATGGCCGTGACCTACAACATCAAACGCCTGACCTTTCTCGTAACGGGGCCGATCAGAGCTGCAGTGTGCCTGTAATGCGGAAAATCATGGAAATATGGCCTTGAAAAATACCGTTTACTACAAAAACCGTAGGAAAATGTCCTACATCCTGATTTTAGAGGCTAACATCCGTCAGGAAAGCGGGTTTTTCGAGCTGCTCCTCACTTTGTTCCTCAATCACTGGACTGATCTGCTGGATAACATGAAGCGTTTTTTAGCCCCGCCAGTATCTCGCCTCGTCCAGGTTTCGATGCTTTATATTCAAAAATCACTGACACTGTTTGGCAGACAACTTTCAGTAATGACTAAACAGTCCCAGAAAATACCTCAAACTGTACAGTAACCCTGCGAGAGCATCTCTGCCATTACGGAAATCGCGCTGCAGGCGACGCCAGAGAGGCCTTTTACCATTTCGCATGGCATCCCAGCCACGGCAAGAAATGGCAGAAGGTAAATCTTGCCTGATTTGAACAACGAATGGCTCCAAAACCAGTACACGTAAACCATGAAGCCAATATTGATCCAGCACCTTATCCACGGGCTCGGCCATTCGAGTGCTGAACGCCAGCAAGCGTTTTGCAGCGGCGGGGCGAATCAGATAAGCGGCCGTTCCCATAGCAGGCCTGACGTAATGCATCAAAGTATCAGTGTCATCCAATTTTTTGTAGGGTAATCCTTTGCGATCATAGCGTTCCGCCATCAGGCGGAGTACGTCCCAGTCTGTCACATGCGCCAATGCCAATTGTAGCTTGGCCGAAAATTCAGGATCCAACTCTACATCATCTTCCAAAATACACCATGCTGGATCTTGTGATTGTGCACAAAGCTCCCAAAGTGCACGGTGGCTCAAAAAACAACCCACTTCTCCCGGGGTCAGGTCATAACCATAATGCCATTGTCGATAACGCGCATCGTAAATCGGCGGGTAGGCGTCTCTCGTACGAGGCGTAATAGCCGGAAAGATTTTCATGGGTATTCCGGCGTTCCTTCGTAAATCTTCTACATGGTTACGGCGATCCATATCCTCAGTAAGCGTAATAACATAAACCGGCGGCAGAAAGGTTTGGGTGGATGACTTTCGGTGAAGGCTATCGGTGGACATGAGTCATCTTCCACCAGAAAGTGCGGCGTCTGCGCCGTCGTTCGCTTTCGTGATCTATCAAGTCCAGGATACCGGATAAATTTTGATGTTCATTTTGCAGGAGCTTCCACGCCTGCCAAAACTGGGCATCGGGCGATACACCACAGTTTCCCAGCACCTGCATCGTTTTGTGTACCAATGGTAAGATGAGTGGGTTTTCTGGGGAATCATTCCCTGCCTGATGATGGCGCAATTTGCCAGTCAAAAAGTGATGCTTATAGGTATGAAGTCGCTCGGCATGAATCGCAAATCCAAGATGCTCTCCTGCGCGCTGCATCGTCTGTGCAGGATGTTCTAACACCTGATCATAATGGAGGATGGCAATTTTTTGGTTTTCCAGCAGGTTCAGGAAAGGCACCCAATGCGCTAACCACATCAATTGGCTGCGCACGGCATCCATACCATTGCGAGTCTGCAGAGAGGCCACCACGGAAATCGGGTGCCTGAGGGCTAAAACAAATTGTATGTCTATTCCCCCCAGATCCGCTACACGCAACCAGAAAGGAAGTGTGCGCAAGGTTCTGGGATCCTTGAATCCCCAGTTATTCCAAACAGCGATTCTTTGTTCCAGTAATTTGAAGGCTTGTTCGGTCAGGTCCTCGTGACGTCCATCAAGAAAAACTTCAGTTGATAAGATACGCACATCGTTCCATGCCAAATCACAGCGCTGCATCAATTTCTGATTAATTGCGACAACTTGTGCGTCTTCCCAATACCCGCGTGGATTATCCATTCCTGGGGAGATGAGAGCATCCCCCATATGGATACCCCAACATTCCAAACCTTTGGCAATGGCACTGGTCCCGCTACGGTGCATACCGAGTACGCAGACTACGCGGCGCGTAGTGGGAGACATCTCCCCTGATTTCAGGGCAAGTTCAGACATGGCTGATGTGCTCGCTGATCGACCAGGAAGCCCGCAATGACGGCAGCTCCTGATTCAATAGGGTCTCCAGTTTCAGGACATCAGCTGCGTAAATGCTCTCTAGATAGTGGCGCACTGCTGGATCCAGCTGCGGTTTGGAAGAAGATTTTAAAATCAGGTGCTGATATAACCACCACTGCAGGTTTCTAGGCATAAGCCGATAGCCAATCCAGCGGGCCAACGGGCTCGCGGCGCAACGTCTGGACCACTTGCCACGCGGGGCTTTGTAAGCATTATGTACGGTGTTCAGATCCATCTGTAAAAACGGGTCAAAAGCAATACCCAGGTGCTGGGCAACGCGCTGTAAGGTATCTTCCGGAGCTCGAACCAATTCATCGAATTGCAGAATCTGCACATTGAAAGCGCCAAAGGTTTGGAAGTAGCGTTGTACAGGATCCGCATACAGGCCCAAGTCCACGTACATCCGCGAAATCCCCCAGCCTTTTTCGCGTTGCTCAAAATCACGTTTCAGTAATTCCACACTCAACGGCTGATCAACTATTCCCTCACGAAAATCCATCAGATAATGGGAATGAGCGCGAGCTACTGGATCACGCAGCATGATAATGATTTTGGCATCGGGTGCCACTTGATGAATGCGCTCTGGCACTTCGGGGTACCAGAGGTTGGAAGTGCTGGCATCCCCAACGGCAGAGAATTTCAGGGCGCTGCGGTAAAGTTTGAGATAATCTGCCTCGTCTTTAATAAATTCTACCAGGTGCTTACGATTCGATTTTGGTTGGATTTGCGCAAAGAAATGGGGTTCCTTGAACGCCGGTAAAAAAACATCGGGATGCTGCTGAAGATGGCGATAAAGGGAAGTTGTCCCACCCTTGACGGTACCCACCATATAAAAATTGGGCCAAAGCGCTGAAGATGAGGTTGGGTATGATAAAGGCATGGATGACTCCAAGGACAAAACTGATAAAAATTCATCTGGGTAATGTTCCGTGGTATCGAGGAACAGATACCATGGCAAAACCAGTAGGGGTTAAATGCTCACAGTTTGAGTGTTGAGCTTTCCTGTGGCTGTGCTAAAGCCGACACTTTTTCAGGGGCCTGCATGCCTAACCAACGTTTCACCCGATCCCCAAACGACTCCATCCAGAGATAAAAAGCCGGAGTGATGTAGAGGGTCAGAAATTGTGAAAACACTAGCCCCCCAACCACCGCGACGCCTAAGGGCACGCGCGAACCCGACCCAGCCCCAAGGCCAATGGCGATCGGGAGAACACCCAGAATGGCGGCGAAAGTTGTCATCATGATAGGGCGATAGCGCACGGCACAGGCATCCACAATCGCTTCTAAAGCACTTTCTCCTTCGCGCCGCCGGCTGACTGCAAAATCCACAAGAATAATGCCATTTTTCTTGACGAGCCCCATGAGCATAATGATCCCGACGAAACTATATAAATCGAGTGGCTGATGAAAAACCAGCAGGGACAATAGCGCGCCAAAGCCTGCGAGAGGTAAGGCCGAAAGAATAGTGAAAGGATGTAAAAAATGTTCATATAATATGGCGAGCACCACATAGATCAGCAAAATGGTGGCTACCAGCAGCAGGGGCAGCGATGAGAATGCAGACTCGAAGGTGGATGCACTACCTCCAAATTCTCCTGTAACACCCGCAGGTAATATCTGCTGTGCGGTGGCATCAACCTCTTTGGTCACCGTCCCCAGACTGGCACCCGGAGCCAGATTGAAGGAAATGGTCGTGGAGGGTAGTCCATTGTACTGTTCCAGGCTGAGTGGGCCTGCGTCATAGGTAAAATTGGCCACTGCAGACAATGGTACCAGGGTGCCACCGCTTCCCGGCACACTCAATGAAGATAATGCATTAATATTTTGCTGATATTTTGGAGACAATTCGAAAATCACTTCATATTGGTTCGAGTTTCCGTAAATAGTCCCTACTTCCTGTCCCCCATAAGCCAGTGCCAAGGTCTGTTCGATAGATTGCGCTGTCACCCCCATGGCTATCGCCCGGGGACGATTGATCGTGATGGAAACTTGTGGATTGTTGGTTTGTAAATCACTATTAGCTGATTGAATTAGGGTGTTTTTGCGCAACGCAGTCACCAGATTGTGTGTAGCGGTATCCAGGGTGTTCCAATCCTGTCCCTGGAGGACATATTGATATTGCGCATTTGAGGAAATAGGTCCGACCTGAATAGCTGCCGGTTGCTGGAAAAATATTTCGGTATTGGAAAACTGGCGGGTTGCCTGGCGTAGAGAGGCGATAACGGCATCGGTTTTCCCGGAATCTCCGGATTTGAGGCGTACAATCAGACGACCAGAATTGCTTCCGCCAAAGGCTCCAGCACCCTGTCCGGCCGAAGAGATAACCGATTGCACGCTGGAATTTCGCAAAACAACTGCCTCAATTTTTTTCTGCTCCGCCGCCAGTTCGGCAAAGGACATGCCGGTGGGATACTGAATACTGGCAAAAAAGGAACCATTATTTTCATTGGGGATAAAACTTTTGGGTACAATCAGAGCCAACCCTACACTGCCCAGGAGCATCAATCCTGCGACACCCAGTAACCAATTACGGTGTTGCAGCGCCTTGCGCAAGCTGCGGATATAAAAATCACGGCTGCGTGAGAATCCTCGTTCAAACCGGCTTTGTTGGTCCCGGTCTTCCGCAGCACCCCGATGCAAAAAACGACTGGCTAACATGGGGGTAACGGTCAATGCAATCAGGCCGGACAGCAGAATCACCACAGCAATTGTAACGCCGAAGGCCGCAAACAGATGCCCGATAAAACCACCCATCAGGATTAATGGCAGAAAGATGATGGCTAAAGAAAGGGTCATCGCCATGACGGTAAAACTGATCTCCCGAGAGCCGTCCAAGGCGGCCTGCATGGCAGAGGTTCCCCGTTCCAGATGGCGATTGATATTTTCCAGCATGACCACCGCATCATCGACCACAAAGCCTACAGACAGGGTCAGTGCCAGCAAGGTCAGGGTATTGAGGCTATAGCCCAATAACATCATGACCAGAAAAGTAGCCAACAATGACAAGGGGATAGCCAGTGCACCTATCAGAGTAGCCGTAGCTCTGCGTAAAAATAACCACATCACGCCAGCGACGAGCAGACTGGCCAGCAATAAGGTAAAAACCACGTCTTCGATAGCTGCCCTGATGTAATCGGCGTTGTCAAAAACAACCGAAAGCTGCGCACCACCAGGGGCAGATGCCATCAAGGACGGCAGCATCTTCCGGATCCCCTGCGAAATAGCCACCGTGTTACTACCGGGCTGACGAACAACCGCCAGAACGATGCCGGGAGAACCATTAATCCAGGTTTTTTGCAGATTGTACTGCGTGCTGTTTTGCGCCTTGGCTACCGCGCTGAGAGGAATGGGTTGCCCCCCTGCGTACGCCAGAATCAGATGATTGAAAGCTTTGGCCGTATGCAGCTGCCCATGTACCTGCGCGGCAAAATTCACTTTGCCGCCCTCAAGCGTTCCCTCTGGCAAGTCCACATTGGCCGATTCAATCGCGGATTCTACCGCATTCAAGCTGAGCCCACGTGCCGCAAGAGCAAAGGGATTCGCGTAGATGCGCACGGCATAGGTTTGCGCGCCAAAGACCTCGACATCGGCAACGCCCGGAACCGTGGATAAAGAAGTGGCTACTTTCGTTTCCGCATATTTATCCAAATCGTACAGCGGCATATTGGCCGCTGACAGACCGATATACATGATCGGTGTTGCGGTCGGGTTGATGTTTTTGACCAGCGGTGGTTCCGGCATCCCCGGAGGCAAAAAATGTTCTGCCTGCGAGACCGCATCGGAAACGTCCTGAGTGGCCTCAGCGGCTGACTCGTTGAGGGAGAACTGCAGGATAATCCGGGTAGACCCGTTTTGGCTGGTTGAACTCATCGCCGTCAATCCGGGAATACTCGAAAATTGCCGTTCAAGCGGGGTCGCTACGGCACTGGACATGGTTTGCGGACTCGCACCAGGTAGAGAGGCGGTCACCAATACCGTTGGGAAACTCACATTGGGGAGCAAAGCGGAAGGTAATTGCAGATAGCCAAAAATCCCCAGGATCACAATAGCCAATGCCAGTACTGTCGTCGCTACGGGCCGACGGATAAACGGTTCGGAGAGATTCATGCCATACCCCCGGATTTTTTCGGGGTCCTTGATGCAGCCTTAGTGTTGGAGGAAATAGCGCGTACGGGCGCACTGGGTCGCAAGCGTGCGGGTGCGCCTACAATGACTTGAGTGCCTACGTGAATAGGCCCAGAAATGGCTGTCTGGCCCTTATTTTGGCCCAAAAAAGTGACAGGTTGCATGATCGCTTTACCTTGCCGAATCACATAGACAAAAGGCCCAGATTCGCCTTCCTGCAGGGCAAGCGAAGGAATCAATAAAGCATCGTGTAAGCGTTTTTTAGTAAAGACGACCTGCAGATACTCACCTGACCAGATGGCATTCTCCGGATTCGGCATGGTGGCCTGAACCGTCACTGTCCCAGAGCTTGAACTGACGCTGTTATCGATAGCGGTGATCGGACCATGACCGAGAAGTTTCTGTTGATCTTCATTCCATACCTGGACGGTATCGGCCTTACTCTTCAACGCATCACGCAAATCTCCAAGGTTTTTTTCCGGAAGACTGAATTGTGCTTTGATAGGCTGGGTTTGATTGATGGTCGTCAGGGTAGTGCTGTTGGCCGCGACCAGATTCCCCGATTTGATGGTCAACAGGCCGACCTGCCCGGAAATGGGGGCATTGATCCGCGTATAGGAAAGATTCAGTTCCGCCTGTTGGAGGGCTGCCTGATCCGCAGCTACGGTCGCATTGGCCGTCTCTGCGGAGGCCACCGCTTCCTGATAGGTCTGCATGGTCACGTAATTTTTGGCGATGAGCGGCTTATAGGCCTGGACCTGGAGCGCATCATAGTGCGCCTGGGCTATTTCCCCTTCCAGGTTCCCCTTATCCTGAGCCACTTCGGCAGAATACATGGCAGGATTTATTAAAAATAAAGGCTGCCCTCGGGTGACCCATTGTCCAGAATGTACATAGACTGCCTGTAGGGTACCGCTCACTTGCGGCGTCACGGTTACGCTGTGTATAGGCACAGCCTGACCCAGCGTATCCACGGTGATGGGCAGATTCCCTTGGGTCACTGATGCTACCTCTACAGGAAGAGCGGGAACCTTGCGGTGGTGGGTTTCCTGGCAACCGGAAAGATTGGTCATAATGACCAGTCCCAGCACCACAAAAGCGCTCTGTCGAAGCCAACGCAATGAAGGGGTGGCAAGAAGCGTGACGCGATTGCGCGTGAGATGAATGATTTTCATGATTGATCCTGCAAGGATGTCAGATCGTGCGGAATTTCTATGTAACCCAACGCATTGGCCAGATTGGCCAGATCAATGTAGCCGGTCGTAATGTCCTGAATCTGGGTTTGTTGCGCCGTGGTCAGCGTTGCTTGAGCCGTCAGTAAATCCACCATGGTGGCCAATCCTACTTTATATTGCGCCCGAACAGCTTTCAGTGAAGCCTGGGCACTGGCTACGGCCAGTTGCGCGGCCTGAGCGGCCTCGCGTGCGCCCAATACCGTCTGATAGTCTTGATAAACAGTGAGAGAAACCGTTTGCGCTTCTTCATTCAAACTGGCCTGTGCACTGTTGACTTGGGAGCGTGCTTCTTCTACCTGGTAGCTGTCTTTGAAGCCAGAGAAAATGGGGACGGTGAGGGTAACGCCGATGGACCAGTTTTGCGAAGGAGATAACTGATTCTGGAACCGCTTACCGCCGCTGACCCCCAGGCTCAGTGTCGGTAAGCCCACCGCCTGATCAGACTGGACGTCCGCACGGTCTGCAAGAATCTGGGCCGCATCGGCAGAAACAGAAGCATTGTGACTGATCGCATAGTGAATCAAGGTTTGTACGGCAGGGGTAACGATTGGTGGAAGCACCTGGGGGTTCAATGGTTGAAGCGGTATAGGATTGTCCGCCGACAAGCCACAGGATTCAGCCAGGGCACCCTGATCCGAACGGACCTGTGCCCGCGCCGAAATCAGTTCGGCTTTCGCCTGGGCCAGTGCCGCTTTGGCTTGCAGTACATCACTGATCGTGGCCATGCCTGATTTCTGCTGAATAGTGGCCGTATTCAGGCTGGCGAGGTCTTCTGCGACCGTCTGTCGATAGGCGCGTACCAAGGCTTGTTCCCCGATCAATTGATAATAATTTTGTGTGACGGAAAGGGAAACATTTTGTAGAGCGAGGTTGTTATCGAAGCCGGATATAAATAACTGGGCCTTTGCGGCGTTGCGTTGGGCCGCACGTGCACCAAAATCCAGCAAAACATAACTGAGGCTCAGACTCGTAGAGTCTGCATTCAAGGCGGGTATGGCAAACCCTGCGGTGCTGTTTTGCTGAGAACGATTTGCCGAACTGGTGAGGGTCAGGGTCGGTAAATATCCCGAAGTAGCCACACCCAATCCCGCCGCTGAAGCTTGGAGATTGGCGTAGGCCACCTCGGTAGCAGGATTATGACGCAGAGCATAAGCGGTCAGTTGGGCAAGGGTCATCCGATGGGTGAAATGCACATTATTCGGCCGGGTGGCGGTGGGAAGCTTGAGGGCGTGATCACTCCATGCCGCCCCTGCTCCCGAGCTCAACCAAGCCTGCGTGTCAAACGGATCTGAAAAAAACGTATCCAACGGCGCGGCACTGGCGGCCAAGCCCCAGCAGCACAGGGTGGTACCCATCATGATCCGCAGAATTTGTATCGAAGTCACGGCATCCCCTTTATGCAACTCAAGGCTATACTAGTGGCTTTAACCCTGTCTGTGCAGACTTCCTGACCCGCTGAATTATGAATAGATGTAAATGGATGGAGGGTCAGTATTGAAGTTATCTATTGTTTATCAAAAAGATGTTGTAAATATGCCGCTGCGGTTAGCTCTGGAAATTTACAATCCTTAACATCTTCTCACTGTAGAATCGCTTTCTGCCGCAGCTATGATGCTTTCCAGAGATTCTCGCCGGAATCTGCTGGTGACTCTTTCACGCAAGGGGGCAAATCATGTTACTGCGTCATACGGAACTTGTTCTTACGGCTATCCAGTCATTCGGCTGGACGCAAAGTGAAGCATCAAGGGGTACCCGATCGGTAACAGAACCCGAAATCCTTGACCCGTTCCCCAATGGCAAAACCCGGCTCAATGGTTCTCAACCGCCGATTCCAAGGATGCTGGGATTAATTGAGCGCCATAAAAATTTTCTGACGCTGGATGCGCATCAGGTCAAAGCGCTGAAGGCCATTAAACGGAGCTATTGGTTGCAATATCGACGGCAGTTTCAGCGGTCACTCTTACATGGTGCAGCCCTACACAACGCGATTACCACCGGAAATCACGAACAGGATATTCCAGACCTTTCCCGGGCCTTGGAGCAGGATCGCCGAATGATCGGTCAGATAGTGGCACGCGTGACCACAAAGTTGGATGCGCTGCTCTCGTCGGCGCAAAAACAGCGCTTGCATGTGTTTTCTTCTGACAGCCCATGCACGCATTTTGGGTTCCAATGACAGAAAGGATGGTGGTGTAATGAACCCATTACTCTGGCTGGTGAATTGTACAGATACACAATCCGCACTGCTCGCAGATTATTTGCGGGATAGAAGCTTTGACATTCGTCATCTGAACAAAACGGCGGTGTATGGTCCTCCCCCTAAAAATATGCCCCTGCCTGGTGCGTGCCTGATTTTTGGCTCACAGAATAGTGAGCCATTGATTCATCGAATGAGATCCTGGGGTTTTGATGCGCCGTTGATTTTTCTTTTCCAGTACGGCGGCACAAGAGATTGCATATCCGTTCTCGAAGCGGGGGCGGACGAATGTGTGCACATGCCCATTAGTCATTTTGCCTTTCTGGCACGTCTGCATGCCCTGTTACGAAGGGCGTCCGTGGCTTCCTGGCTACCACCTGAATCCGTCGAGCAACCACACGAAAACGCTCATTCTCATCTAGCCAGGAGATTAGCCGCTGAGGAGGAGCAGGCGATTTTCGCGGCTTTGCCGCAGGTCATACCACAATGAAAAACTTACTGGCGTGGTTCAACACCACGTTTGTCCGTATGGCATTGATGATAGCCCTTTTATTGATTGGTAGTCAGGTCAGTATTTTTTTTCTTGTACAGCACTTCATGAGAGACAGCCATGCACAGGATCTCGCCCGGCGCTGGGCTCAGGTCCTCGTGTTGGCATCCCATCTCCCCGTGGCTCAACACGAAGCTGCCAAGGAGCTTTTGGGACTCAATGTGCATGTTTTGACCCCTGACCAATTTCCTGTGCCGCAACCTCAGCCGAATCCATTCCTGATTCAGGTCTCACAAAATTTAAGGGGCATCCTGGGGTCGAGTGTGCGTATTGAGGCCGACCCCGCACAACATGTTATCCGCTTGTTCTGGGCTGGGCCACGTGCTGTAGAAGTCAAGTTGCCTATACGCGAAGCCATTCCTAAATCGCTGCCTTGGATCCAATTGTTAGCGATTCTGCTGGTCTCTTTGATCGGTGGTTTCTTGGCCGCGCGCCAGAGTACGCGTCCCCTGATTCGTCTGGTCGACCGCCTGGAAAAATTCCGGCACGGTGAAAAAAAATCCACGTTGATTGCGCGAGGACCGCGTGATATCCGTCAGTTGATTGAGCGTTTCAACCGTCTTGTTACGGAAATTGATGCGTTGATTGATGAGCGGGAACTGGTGCTGGTGGGGGTTTCCCACGACCTGCGTACACCACTCACGCGCATGCGCCTTGCCGTGGAGCTCCTTGAGAAAAGTCAATCGGAACTGCGCGACGATCTTATTGAAAACGTTCGTGAAATGGATGAGATCATTCAGCGCTTTATAGCTTATGTTCGGGAAGGGACCGAAGAAGAACTGGAGCCCACCAATTTGGTCACTTTGATAGTGAATACCATAGAACGCTTTCAGGAAATCCACGCGCTTGACGTGTCCTTGCAAGCGGTCCCGGTTCCTGATCTACATCTGGGTAAAACGGGTTGCGAAAGGATTTTCAGTAATATTCTGGAAAATGTTGTACAGCATGGACTTGGGCCGGTAGAAATCCAACTCATAGTAGACCGGTCTCTGAATCGGGTGATCGTAAAAATCCGTGACCATGGTTCAGGCATCCCCGCCCATTTAATAGCGGATGTGACCAAGCCCTTCTTTATGGCTGGCAAGGGCGCAAATACTGGGCTTGGTCTGGCCATTGTCGAGCGATTGATGCGTCACCAAGGTGGGGACGTATCCCTCAGTAACCATCCTGAAGGAGGTCTCCTGGTTACGCTCATTTTCCCTGTAGACGCCAGTCATCAACTCGGTTCTTAAGGAGAAACTCGTCACTTACAACAGTCCACTATCGGCAATATTCAAAAACGCACTCAATAAGTTATAGGAGCGTATCATGAAAGCCTTACATTTTCTTTGTAGCACATTTGCCCTTGCTCTGATCTATCCCGTCGCAGCCTGCGCCCAGGAGGCAAACAGCACCATTCTTGCGGCAAACAACGCCATCGGCTTTGCCGCTTCCGACATGTTGATGAACTACCAAGAACACATCACCCCGGGTCCGTCTGATACGGAATCGGGCTGGATGCCGGGCTTCGACATCCAGCTGGACAACATGAACAACGCGTTTGTACCCAATCTCTACTGGGCCATTCACTACCAATACGCCTCCGGCAACATCCACTACCTGGGAAGTTACATGGATGGGACGCCTGCGACTGGACTGGATGCAGCGACCACCAATCGGGTATTGGCCAAATTCGGCATCGGGATCCCCTGGCAGTCTAGCGTCGTCGTGACCCCCTACCTGGCGGGAGGTTATCAGGACTGGCAACGCAATTTACTGGGCACGGGAGGCTACGATGAAACCTACAGCGCCGGTCTGGTTGGGGCCGGGTTACTGCTACAAATCGCCCCTACGCCGCGTTGGGTGCTTGGACTGGATACCGAATTGCTGGCGGTAGTAGATGGCGAAAACACGTCTACTGGATTGATGCCCTATCCGGTACCCATCGCATTTGGCACTTCTGGAGAGGAAAAAATTGGCCTGCAAGCCAATTACCATCTCCGGGGACCCTGGCATTTTTTTGCCGGTACTGCCTTCACGCATTTTAATTACACGGGGGGCACCAATCCATCCGCAGGCATTGAAGAGCCCTCTTCGTCAACAAACCAGTTCGCGACAGACGTCGGCGTCGCCTACCAGTATTGACTGTATCCGTGCACGGTTAAAAGGAAAATCGATCCCCCATGGCTACCATGTCACCACGTCTCCAGATTCTCCTGCCAGAATATCGTGCTGAACCTGGATATCGCCTGACTCCCTGGGTACTCCTTTCGGCGTTGCTGATTGGCAGCGGGTTAGTCCTGCTACTATGGCATCGGCCTTCCCTGAAGCTGATCACGAAAACCGGCTATCCGACCCAGCATACCTTTCAAATTCTGCCTGAACCGCTGCAAGGAGGACGCGCAGTACCGACTGCACGTCCGCACTCCACCCCCGCCATACGACCAACCAGGCCAACTCGAACATTCAGCCATCCCGGAGGCTACCCATCTGTCCGCCCACAGGTGGTGGTGCCCACAACGCCAATGGTACCCGGCTCTACGCGCAAGGCAACTAGCAGCTTGTCGGACTTTCATTTTGCCTAAAATTATCGTATAATTACTTACGATTCAATGTGATGAGTGATTTTATGGCCCACTTCCTCGATACTGACCGCAAGACTGATTATCTTCTGCCCCCTTCCATGGACGACTGGCTCCCAGAAGGGCACCTGGCCCGCT
>NZ_JACKYY010000013.1:0-63943 GCF_015100075.1 Acidithiobacillus sp. HP-11 | reverse complement strand
TAATCCACCGGTCCCAACAAATACTCATCGGTGACGCAGCGGGCGGTGGTCGGTTCCAGCATGGTCAGCAGGGTTTCCCAAAGGCGGCCATTGTGTTTGCTGGTACCGACTTTTTCGATTTCATCCAGACAGACCAACGGATTGGCCTGACGGTTTTCGCGCATGAATTCGACCAGATAACCTGCCCGTGCGGTACTCCACCCTCGTGCCGTGCCTTTGAGCATCATGTTATCGTTCATCCCTGCCATCATCAAAAAGGTCGTGGGCAATCCCAGGGTCTTCCCCAGACTTTGCACAAAGCGGCTTTTGCCGAGTCCGGGATTGCCAACCAGCAAGAGGGGGCGGAATTTCAATACCGGATGCCTCGTCACATGATGCAGTGCCCATTCATTCTCAAGCTTGTCTATGGCCGGCACCATCCAGGGATAGTCCTGGCGCAAACCTTCCGCCCAGGAAGGGCTATCCGGCCAGGTCTGTAAAGGCAGTGGGCCAAGCAAGGTTTTGAAGCGGGACAATGCCTGATTTTCCTTGGCATCATTTCCGGGGGTAATGCTACCCAGTATTTGCCGACTGTATTCTGGAATTGGTTCATTCTGGGTCAATAACCGCTCTGCCTGCCATTGCAGACCAATCAATGACAGCTCATCACAAGAGGCCGCCTGCATGCAGTCCGACACTTCTTTCGCCAAGGCCGCGTCCTGTAGGGCAATAGCCGCTCTTAAACCCAATTCAAAAGCCACCGAAGACAGCTTCTCGAAGCGCCGATTCTGGTTCTTCCAGAGGAAATCCCCACGTTTCTCTTCGCTCTGCCATTTCCGGAACGCCTGTAACCAGCGGGGATCGTAGGCCGTCTGGCCCGAAGCAATATGGAGCTGCAACAGCAGTATCTGACCCATGAAGGACCCCCACTCTGCCCCGATCATCAACCACTGTTCGGCAATCTGCGCGTCATTGGGCAGGCGGTCATCATCTGCCAGATAGCAACGTCCGATATCCACCAAGCCTTCGCGCAGGCTCAGTTCGACGGGCGTTTTTGGATCACGCGCGGACATCGAGTCGAAATCCTTGTCCAGCAGGTTTTGTTCAATGCCATTCCAGATGGACAGAAAAACCTCTGAACGCTTTTTACCAGCGGCTTTCACGTCCTGTTTGAGTTTTTCGCCGAGTGCGAGGAGTTGATCTTTGTAGGGTGTAGTCATGTCAGCCTCCTTTTTGTGGAATGACAGTAGTGCGTAGTATATCTAATATGTACATAGATTTCAAATGTACTGTACTATAACAACACGCGGTTTTTATTTTTTCGTTAGACGCACAATCCGCTCCTTCTTCCATCAATGCCGACAACTCTGACGAGATTTGTTGCGCCATGGTCTGGTCTGGACGATGAATTTCTGCAGGGAGGGGGTGCTGATACTTTTTGGGTTGGGAGTGAAATGGTTAACACTTTGTTAAACTTTTAACTGGACACTGCCCGATTGGGCTGCCCTGTAGTTCTTCTACTGAAGGGCTGGTTCAGACCGATAGCGGTCATTTATTCCCGGATATCCGCAAAGAAGCCATCACCAGCCGCCCATTGCTGTTATCCGCCATAGGCCGGAGCACGAAACATGCGCGGGTCAGACTCAGATTTACCTGACACTCATGCATGCCACACAACAAGGTAGAACGCGGGATCTAGAATACTCGCAAAGGGTTACGGATGGTTCGGCAGACTGCGGAGCAGCCCCTTGGACGCTCCCCCTTGACACTCCACATCAGCTATATCATCGTGCAAATCACCCAAAAACTATGGTCCTCACCGGGGGGCTTCATCCGGTGAGGTTATTCTCTGGCGTCGGGTCCTTCATGCCTGAACCGGAGGCTTCAATGATCGTGGCAGGAACGTTGTCGGCATCGAAGTAAAGGAGCCGATTTCGGCCCAATCTTCAACTCCGTGGCGGACAAACTCAATCTCTAAAGCCCACACCATAACAAAACTTTGCTACAATTAGGAGTGTTTAGTGGTTTTTGACGTCTACCTGAAGATATAAGGCCTATGATTATCAAAGCAATATGCTGCACCTGTGGCGGCGAAGCGGTTTTTTTTACCAGAATTAATTCAAATTCAAGTAGAGGCTTTGTGTATTCAGCCTCTGCATTGGTCTGAATGCGCAACATGCTCATTCTTTGGGCTGCTCTCATGCTGGCGGCCTGTAACTCTGCGTTATTGCGAGGGAGAATCAATGCTACATACTGAGTTGGTGTCTACAGGAAAATTATCTAAGGAACAGGTTTCTACTACCGAAAAGAATAAAAAATTTTCAAAGCAGACTCAGGCGTGGTCAGAAAGCATGTTGTGCGTATGAATTAAGTTTATAAGCCTATCCTACAGGCTTAGGCGGCTGAAACATTATCGAAGGAGTTCTTTATGAGTCATTTGCTGGATCGCCTGAAGTATTTAGTTCGTTACCACGAATCCTTCTCGGATGGACATGGTGTCAAATTGCAGGATGATCGCCTCTGGGAAGACGCATATCGGCATCGCTGGCGGTATGACAAGGTAGTGCGCACGACTCATGGTGTAAACTGTACAGGCGGTTGCAGTTGGAATGTCCATGTCAAAAACGGGCTGGTTGTTTTTGAGATGCAGGCACATGATTACCCGCAAACGCGCCCAGACCTACCCAACCACGAACCTCGCGGTTGTCAACGAGGTGCCAGTTTTTCCTGGTATTTATATAGTCCTCATCGTATCAAATACCCCATGATCCGTGCACGGTTGCTGGAACTATATCGCCATGAAAGAGCCACGGGGAAAGATCCAGTAGAAGCTTGGAGAGCTATTCAGGAAGACCCAAAAAAACGCAGTAGTTACATCGCGGTGCGTGGATTGGGCGGTTTTGTCCGCAGTAGCTGGGATGAAATCAACGAAATCATTGCGGCTGCGAATATTTATACCATATTACGTTACGGACCTGATCGTATCGCTGGATTCTCTGTCATTCCTGCAATGTCGATGATCAGCTACGCTGCTGGAACACGGTATCTTTCATTGATTGGGGGCGTACCACTGAGTTTCTATGATTGGTATTGCGACCTCCCACCATCTTCACCTCAAGTCTGGGGAGAGCAGACCGACGTACCAGAATCAGCCGATTGGTATAATTCTACCTATATCATCGTAGCTGGAACCAATATTCCGGCGACACGTACCCCTGATGCCCATTTTTATTCTGAAGTCAGATATAAAGGTACCAAAGTCGTCGCGATAGCCCCAGATTATGCGGAATACGTAAAATTTGCCGATGAGTGGTTACCTGTACGAGCGGGCACCGATGCTGCGTTATTTTTAGCAATGGGTCATGTGGTATTACAGGAATTCTTTTTGCAAAAAAAGGCATCCTATTTTCAAGATTATGCAAGACAATTCACTGACCTGCCGATGCAAATACTCTTAAGACCGTTGGATGATACCCGATACACCAGCGATCGCTTTTTACGGGCCTCTGATTTTGATAATCAGCTAGGTCAAAATGAAAATCCCGAATGGAAAACTATCGTTTATGATTCGAAAAGCGAGAGTTATCGATGCCCCAAAGGATCCATAGGTTTTCGGTGGAGTCAAACTGAGGGTAACTGGAACCTGCTACAAGAAGATGCGACAACGAACGAATACATTGAGGCAGAATTATCCTGCTTAGGTTTACAAGATATCGTGCTCCAAGTGGTTTTTCCTGATTATGGCAATAGTGACGGCCAAGCAAAGCTGGTTGAACGCAAGATCCCGGCGCGCCGTTTACAAACTACGCATGGTGAACAATTTGTTTGTTCCGTCTTTGATCTGTTGCTTGCACAATATGGCGTCAACCGTGCCGAAATCGAAGGCACGACCGATGCAAACTATACAGATAGCAATCAGCTTTTCACTCCAGCTTGGCAGCAAGGCATTACCGGTATTCCACAAGAGAATTGCATAAGAATCGCGCAAGAGTTTGCGGAAAACGCCGTGCTTACACAAGGGAAGTCCATGGTGATTGTCGGTGCCGGAACCAATCATTGGTACCATAACGATATGAATTATCGGTCAATTATTAATCTTGTGCATCTTTGTGGATGTGTTGGTCAAAGTGGTGGAGGCTGGGCACATTATGTTGGTCAGGAAGCACTTCGACCCCAAGCTGGGTGGTTACCTTTGGCTTTTGCTGGCGACTGGCATCTACACTCGCGCCAAGCAGCGGGGACTAGTTACTGGTATTTACATACGGACCAATGGCGCTATGAGCGCGTCACCGCTGATAGCCTCATGCATCCTGCCGCAAAAGCCAGCTACAAAGGCCACACATTGGCAGATTACAATATTGTGGCCGAGCGTTTGGGATGGCTTCCCGCCGCACCCCACTTTCAAAGTAACCCATTAGATATCGCCGAAGCCGCCAGCCAGGATTCAAAAGGTGTTGCGGATTATGTTGCTCATGAACTTCATAACGGACATCTCACTTTTGCCAGTGAAGATATTGACCACCAAGAGAATTGGCCGCGCAATCTGTTCGTCTGGCGCAGTAACCTGATCGGTACCAACGCGAAAGGTCATGAATACTTTCTCAAGCATCTTCTCGGGGCCGAAAATGCCGTGCTGGGAGAAGATGGCTCGGGTAGAGCTTCGCAAGAAATCCAGTGGCACGAGAAAGCCCCCGTTGGCAAGCTGGACTTAATGATAGATATCAACTTTAGGTTAAATAGCACTGGGGCCTATGCGGATATTATCCTGCCAACGGCTACATGGTACGAAAAGGACGACCTGAACACCACAGACATGCATCCCTTCATCCACCCTCTTGGTGCTGCAGTGGATCCAGGTTGGGAAAGTCGCAGCGATTGGCAGATTTTTCGGCATTTAGCCAAAAGTTTTTCAACACTTGCTGAAAAACATCTCGGGAAAAGAAAGGATTTGCTTGCTATTTCACTACTTCACGATACCCCTAATGAGCTGGGACAAGCTGTGGGAGTCAGCGATTGGAAACGTGAAGGAAAAATTCCAGAGCCTGGACGTACTTGTCCAAATTTTGAAATTGTGGAACGTGATTATCCGCATATTTATGAACAGTACAGCAGCATTGGACCGCTGCTGGCCACTCACGGCAATGGTGCAAAGGGCGAGCATTGGGAGACCGGGCAAGAAATTTCGGAATTGCTGGCGATTAACGGAACATTCCCTTCTTCAGGAAAGGGTAAAGAAGACGCTCGCCCCTCCCTTGAGAGTGATATCAACGCATGCAATATGGTTCTTCATCTCTCCCCGGAGACTAACGGAGAAGTGGCGCATAAAGGATGGCTGTCGTTGAGCACCAAAACTGGACTTTCTCTAACCAAACTTGCCAACGATCGCCGGGGTGAGAAATTTAGCTTTCATGACTTGCAAGTACAACCCCGAAAGGTGATTTCATCTCCTTCATGGAGTGGTCTGATGTCGGAAGAAGTCAGTTACAATGCTGGATATGTAAATGTGCACTATGCCACGCCCTATAGAACACTCACCGGACGTGGTCAGTTTTATCTGGATCATGAATGGATGTTGGATTTTGGTGAAGGTCTTTGTACCTATCGCCCGCCTTTAACCACACACGCCGTCGCAGGCTTGCCTGAGGCCATCGCCCAACAGGGTGGCATCGTATTACGGTTTCTTACGCCACACGACAAATGGGGAATTCATAGCACCTATCATGACGATTTGCGCATGATGCATCTTTCCCGAGGGGGTCCCCATATCTGGCTCAGCGAGAAAGATGCCGATCAGCTTAAAATATCTGACAACGACTGGTTAGAAGCAGTTAATGAAAATGGTGCCCTTATGGCACGTGCGGTGGTGAGCCAACGCATTCCAGAAGGGGTGGCCATCATGTATCACCAACAGGAAAAAACACTGAATGTTCCAGGTGCGCCAAGCACAGGTAAACGTGGTGGCATCAATAACAGCGCTACACGAGTAATTGTAAAGCCGACCCATATGATCGGTGGCTATGCACAACTCGCCTGGACACTGAATTATTATGGACCTGTCGGAAGTCAGCGCGATGCTGAAGTACTGATTCGCAAGGTAAACGATGCACAAATCTCGTGGATGGAAAAGCAGTTAGGCTCGGATCTAGAGACAGAACTGCGTCAAGCAGTGGAGGAAAGTCAATGAAAGTACGTGCACAATTTGCTCTCGTTTTTAATCTAGATAAGTGCATCGGTTGTCATACATGCTCGGTGACCTGCAAAAATACCTGGACCAACCGTCGAGGAACGGAATATATCTGGTTCAATAATGTCGAAACCAAACCAGGAATAGGTTATCCCAAAAACTGGGAAAATCAAGACCAATGGCATGGCGGGTGGATATTGAAGAATGGTAAGTTATCCCTAAAACAAGGTGGTCGTTTCTGGGAGCTGATGACTATTTTTGCCAATCCACATTTACCCGAGATTTTGGACTACTACGAACCTTTTACGTACGACTATGCACATCTCCTCAATGCACAATTATCAGAAACAGCACCGGTCGCACGCCCAGTTTCACTGGTGAGCGGTCAGGTTATGGAAAAAATTGAATGGAGTGCGAACTGGGAAGATCAATTGGGTGGTACTTATCAAACGCGATCTGTAGATTACAATCTTAGAGATGTCCCAGGCAAAGACCTTTTGGGGGAATTCGAGAAAACCTTTCTTTTTTATTTACCACGCATGTGTAACCATTGCTTAAATCCGGCCTGCGTTGCTGCGTGCCCTTCTGGGGCCATTTATAAACGAGAAGAGGATGGCATTGTTCTTATTGATCAGGATCGCTGTCGCGGTTGGCGTATGTGTATCTCTGCGTGCCCATATAAAAAGGTATATTTCAATTGGGACTCCGGTAAATCGGAAAAATGTATTGCTTGCTATCCCCGAGTTGAATCAGGATTGCCAACTATCTGCTCAGACACCTGTGTGGGACGTATACGGTACAATGGCATTATGTTGTACGATGCGGACCGCATTGCTGAACTGGCCGGCACGACTGAAGAAAAGGATCTTTATGAAGCACAAATGAACATTTTTCTTAACCCGCACGATCCAGAGGTAATCGCACAAGCACGCCTCGATGACGTTCCTGATTCCTGGATTGATGCAGCACAGCGCTCGCCTATTTACAAAATGGCGATGGACTGGAAAATAGCACTACCTTTGCATCCTGAATTCCGAACCCTCCCCATGGTCTGGTATATCCCACCTTTATCACCTATGGGGCGCGAAATATCACCACGAAATATTCCGAGTAAGGCAGAGGACATAATCCCACGCTTGGAATCATTGCGTATACCAATCGACTATCTAGCCAGTCTTTTTACGGCGGGGAACCATAAGCCAGTAATCGCATCGTTGAAAAAACTCATTGCAATGCGAGCCTATCAGCGCAGTCTACATGTTCAAGGCGTGCCTAATACAGAGGTTTTAGACGGAGCCGATTTGGACGAGGCCACCGCTCAGGATATGTATCGGTATCTGGCCATAGCCAATTATGAAGATCGGTTTGTGATCCCTACCAGCCATCAGGAAACCATGATGGATGATCCATATGATTTTCAGGGACAAAATGGCTTTGTGTTTGGTAACGAAAGTAGTGCGGGTATCAGCGCTGGAGAGCTATTCCCAAGGCGTCGCAAAGAAACACCAGCGGCGAACGTGCAGCCGCTCCATTTCGTTCGGCACCGGGGAAACGTATGAGTATCTTTCATCAACCCATTTTGCACGTTGTGGCACTGCTACTGGATTATCCAGACGACGAACTCCTACAGAACCTACCAGAGATCGCCTTCGCACTAGAATCACTAGACAATGCGCACAAGAAAGAAGTTATTATGTTGCACGATCATATAAAGTGGATGCAAAGTCTGGCCCCTTTGCAATTAGAAGCTTTATATGTGAATACATTTGACTGGAATCCCAGTTGCGACCTGCATCTGAGTAATCACATCCTTCCTGAGGATGATCGTGGCCGAGGCGACGTTCTCGTCCGACTTCTTGAATACTACTCTACTTATGGATGGGCTCCAGGTGCTCGGGCGTTGCCAGACTTCCTACCTGTTGTTTTGGATTTCGCGGCAACCTTAGAGATAGAGGAGTCTTACATCTTTCTGAGCAGCGCAGACGAAAGTATTCAGATATTGCGAAACAATCTTTCAGAAATACAGAGTCCCTATGCCCGTTTATTAGAACCAGTACTGTATCGCAGTCATTTTCTTTCACCTATTTCATCAGGAGTTTCTGTATGATCTGGTCTTGGAATACCTTCTTGTTTGGCATCTATCCTTACATAGCCGGAACAATATTCTTGTTGGGTTCAATTATTCGTTATGAACGTGAGCAAGCCGGCTGGACTAGCTATTCCAGCCAGATTTTAGCATCGAAACGCTATATGATGTGGGCGAGTAATCTCTGGCATATAGGCATACTGACGCTTTTTCTCGGACATTTTACGGGATTTCTGACCGACATCCTGGAATGGCTAGGTTTAGATCCTGTCGAGCATCAATGGCTTGCTGCTAGCGCAGGTATCACAGCCGGAGTGGTGGCAATGGTTGGTGGAGTCATGCTTTTATTACGCAGGGTGCTTGATCCAAAGGTGCGTTACGCTAGTCGTCCTATGGATATTATTATATTGGTATGGTTATTGATAACACTTTGCTTTGGTTTGGGCACCCAATTCATCAGTGTGCCCGAAGTGATTCATGATCATGTCCAAAATATGGAAATACTTATTCATTATGTTCGAAGCATTGCCGAGTTTCAAGCCAATCCGCAACTCATTATAAACATTCCATTGATCTATAAGGTGCACATGTTTTGTGGATTTACTGTATTTCTCCTTTTTCCTTTCAGTAGGCTTGTGCATATTTGGACTGCACCATTAAATTATGTTGTCAGACCTTATCAGCTGGTACGCTCAAAAATTCGCTCCGTCGTATAAAAGTGATGACCTTGGTATTTCACCGAATTTGTTGGGGAAAGAAAAGGTTGTTTAATTATCATTAAAATGAAAATGGAGGTAACGTGGAAGCCACTCAACCCACAGTAACCGGATCGGCCAACCGCGCATTAATTGGCGCAACCATAGGATTTTTTATTGGTGCAGGGTCTGTTTCCCTGTTTGGGCCAACCGCACACATCTTTCTTAAAGCTATGCACCTGTCTCCCCAACAAGTGGGACTATTGGTAGCTATGCCTATGCTCACTGGATCCCTGCTGCGCATACCCTTTGGTGCATCTGTTGACAGGAATGGTGGTCGATTACCCTTTCTTGTATTGCTAATAGCATCCGTTATTGGTATTGCCGGGCTTTATTGGATGCTTCTGACGCTATATCCGAATCAACTTACGGCAAAATACTATCCGATGCTATTAACCTTTGGTGCACTAGCAGGGTGTGGAATTGCCACATTCTCTGTTGGTATTGGACAGGTATCGTATTGGTACTCAAAAAAGAAACAAGGATGGGCGCTCGCCGTTTTTGGTGGACTCGGTGATTCATCACCAGGATTTGTTGTCTTGATATTGCCGGCCGTTATTATGACCGTCGGCCTTTGGGGTGGGTATTTGTTTTCCTTGGCAATTATTATCGTTGGAATAATAATTTATTACCTCATGGGATTGAATGCACCATATTACCAAATCTATAAACGAAACCATGATACTGCTCGTGCTACTGAGGAAGCCAAAAAGTACGGTCAAGAGCTTTTTCCTACTGGCGGGACCTGGCATACGCTCCTTTTATCGGCAAAGCATTGGCGGACCTGGCCTCTAGTTATTCTGTATTTTACAAATTTTGGCGGATTTCTTGCGTTAACTGCATGGTTGCCTATTTTCTGGCAAACGTATTTCCATGTGGGCGCATTTCATTCCGTAGTGCTTACTGCGGTATTTTCATTAATTGCAGCATTTATTCGTGTTTATGGCGGAAAATTGTCTGACGAGATGGGTGGCGAAAAGACCGCAGTTATTTCACTGATTGCATTGCTAGTTGGGTCTGTAATTATGACTTTTTCCAGCTTGTTATGGTTAACCATCATTGGGGAAATATTGGTTGGTGCGGGTATGGGGGTGAATAATGCTGCGGTGTTTAAACTGGTCCCACATTACGTACCAGATGCTGTAGGTGGTACTGCGGGTTGGGTCGGAGGATTGGGGTGTCTTGGTGGTTTCGCAATTCCTCCGATACTAGGAGATATCGTTGCATTAGTGGGTATCAACGGCTACGCCTTAGGTTTCGGTATATATATTATATTATCCATCTTATGTTTGTTATTGGTTTGGTTGCTGTATAGAACCAGAGAAAATCTCACGGCACATCTCAGTCGCTGATATTTCTCGTGATTAAGTACTTTTTCTATCATTCTGTCCGCCACTACCGCTTAAGAACAAAAGAAAATTTTCTCTCTCGTTGAACCATGGTTTTCCTGGCTCTGTGTTAAACTGATTTATTGCTCATTAAATACAGGAGTAGTTTTTATGCGTACATAATGAAAGCGTCGCGAACAAAAAGATCCGACGTACAGTTGGCTGTTTGATTCTTTCTATTATATGGCGCGCTCTAAAATGAAGTGCAACATCTCTAGTCGAAGGCTGACGGAGGTGAGAGATCAGTGAGTTATGCCAGCCGTTCCAATTTGTTTGCATGTGAAACGACGTCTGTATTTCTGAGGCAGCGGGATTATTGCAGTTGAACACTGCACAAATTACATGTGTCTTACGGGAAACGACCTTGAAATGAGGGATTAGAAGGATCTGAAAAAATCATTCAGAACTTTGTCGAAATAAAAGGAGATATCAATCATGAAATATCCAATGATCGCTGCTGCTGTAGGCGCTTTACTGATGGGACCTCTAGTGGCCCAGGCTGATACTATGCCCCATGCGGAGCATTACCAGACAATTCAACAGTTTCTGGAAGCCAGCAAGGTCACCGGGAATATCCGTTCCTACTACGTCAATCAGCTTTATGGCGGTAGCACATTACCCAATAAGTATGCCTATTCACTGGGCGGCATGTTGAAAGTGCAAACGGCCCCGCTCTATGGTCTCAGTGCCGGTGTGGCTTTTTATACGGCCAACAGTCTGGGCGCCAACGATCTGAATGCTCCCGGTTATACCCATCTGGATGCGCTCTTGATGGGGGAAAAAGACAGTCTGAATGTGCTCGGACAAGCCTATTTGCAGTATCAGGATCGCTGGCTGAAAGTGAAAGCCGGCGATATGTTGCTGCATACCCCCTGGATGAATCCGTCGGATGCTTTCATGATTCCAAGCACCTTCCAGGCAGTCACCGTGCAGGCCAACCCCATTCACAACGTGCAACTGATCGGGATTCGCGAGTTTCGTTTCAAAAACCGGATACAGGAAAATTACTACCGAGAAACCCTGCTGAATCAAAATCCCATTTATCCCGATATGCCGGATCATATGGATGGCACACTGGCTTTCGGGATGAAGGCGCATTGGCAGGGCTTGAAATCCAGCGCCTGGTTCTACAAGTTTTATGATTTGGCGAATCTGTTTTACGGTACTGTCCATTATGGAGTGTCCTGCTTGCCCTATGGCTTGAAGCCCTTCGCCGACTTTCAGTATGCGCGGGAATGGGCGGACGGCGCGCAATACGCGGGTCCCGTCAACGCGACCGTATTTGGTGGCATGGTAGGTCTGCAAACGCCTTTGGGCCAGGTTTTTGCGGCTTATGATGATATTCCCGGTCGCAGTCCGTTTTCCATGGGTGGCCGGACTTTGTATAACGGCGGATTTGTTTCTCCCTATACCCAACAGTACAGTGCCGATCCACTGTACACCAGCATCATGGATTATGGGCTGGTCTCATCTTCTGCGGCGGGACATGCCTGGAAGTTTGGCTTTTTGATCCATCCCCTACGGCAATTGCGGATCAAGTATTCCTACAGCATGTATTGTACGCATCCCTACCTGCCGAACGTAGACGCCAACTATCTGGATGTGACCTATACCCCGGGAGGATTCTGGAAGGGATTATCTCTGCGTAACCGTCTGGCTGTAGATCATAGCAATCCCTATGCGAACTATCACGGAACCTTTATTGATGATCGTTTGATGTTGCAGTACGCCTTTTAAGGGCGTTTAAGCAAAGTGATGTGGTATTGATTTGCGGTGGTAAGGCGACCTCCTCCGTCTTAAACTCAAAGAGGGTGACGAAGTTTTCGCTGCTATCAAAGCCAGTGAAGTCAGTATCGAAAAACCCTGAAGCGACTTTTCCAGGCGATCCACCGTAACGCAGAGCAGGGCGTGTCGCTGTCCGATTACCCTGCAACTGCTGCCACGGATTCTCGGCAATGGCGAGTGTTTTAATCACTGCTATTGCCTTGACCATTCCCAAGCGGTGACTATACCGCCGTTAAAATTTATAGGTAAACATCACCCGATTATAAACGAAGGAGTGCTGAGGGGAGCCGGGGAATAAGCCCTGCACGCCGCCATTGCCGACTTCCACCTGATCCCGCAAGCACAGTCCTTTGAACATGCCCTGCGGAAAATAGCTGACGTTGAAGTGGGTCCAGTTGCTGTTGCCGGAAAAGTAAGTGGTGAACTGCGAATAGCCGGCGGTGAGTTGTACCTCTTTGGGCAAAACCCAGTAAGCGGCGCGGACCCGCCAGCCATGTCCGGGGCCAACACCCACCAGACCCTGAATCATGCTGTCCACATACAGTGGGTCCGCCGTATAGCCGACGGTGTAGGGGGAAATAATGGCTCCACCACCGAGGGCGTGAGCGTGTAATTCGGTAGCATCATAGGCCCACCATAAGCTTCCGTGGGGAAAGCTGACGCCGGTTTTGATCCCCCAGTTGGTACTGTTGACCCCTTGCCCCGATTGACCAAACAGAGTGGTTCCAGTGCTGGCAAAGGCTTCTCCGGCACCCCATTCCCGGGTGAACTGGGCGCCTACAAAGGGTTTGATGACGAAGGAAGTCGGCAGGGCGTAGTGGCCGCTCCAGTAGAACATGTTGGCAAATTGATCAAACTGATAAAACCAGGCATCAGTTTTGGCTGTGAGCCAGTGGTATCCGGCACCAAAGGCAAGTACCCCGTTGCTGGCCGGAGTGTCGGCGGGCAGGACGTTGGGTCCACCATAGAGAGAGTCACCATCATAGTGGCCAGGGTAATAGAGATTGTCCCGGTAGAACTGGTCAGTAGTACGGTCCTTCCAGCGGAAAATCCGCAGGGCGCTCAGGGTCAGCCCACTGACGGGATGAGCCTCCAGGGTAACACCCTGATAGGTGACGGGAATGACGCGGCCACCTACCCGATTCAGCCAGGGAGTATCGACCAGTTGATTGCCGACCTTGGCGGTGATCCAGTGATCCTGATATTCCAGGTAGGCTTGTCCAAGCGCGTTGACGGAGGGACTATCGCCCATCAGGGTCTTATCGACCCGGTCAGGATTGCTGGCGAGGGTACCCATGGCGTTGGCCGTATAAAAACTGACTCCTACCCGGAATCCCGATAAAAAAGGAGCGGTTAAAACATTGATGCGTCCTGCCAGAGAGTAAGCATAGGCGTTGGGCGTATCCGCTGTGCCGTACAGACGGCTGAAGTAGTAAGAGCGAATTTGTCCGTCGATTTTGCTTTTTGCAAAAAACTGGTCCAGGGTTTCACTCTGAGCATGGACGCAGCTCAGTATGCTGGCGGCAGTCATGGCCGTTACGAGCATTTTTTTCATGAAAGAACTCCAAATATAGCGATGGTTAAATGCGATAGGTTTTTTGATATATAGCGAATGGCGCTCAATAGCCTTGAAAATGATGACGTGAGCAGATATTCAACCCATGGGGAAAGTGTTCGTAATGCAGCAAGCCGGATATGAACTATGTCCGGCCCGCATCAGGAAACGAACAGGCGCAGAAAAAACTTACTTCAGGACGGGGCCTTTGGGTTCGCTGTATCCGGTTTCCTTGAACATGGCCTGACCCTGGGGGCTGGTCATGAAATGGATGAACGCCATGCCCAGTTTGGGATCAGGTGCGTCGCTAGGCACTGCCGCATAAAACACCAGCGGCTGGGTGTGGACGGTTTTGGTTTTGCCATCCACATTCAGGGTGAAATGGACCTTGCTGTACCAGTCCTTGGACATGGCCGGATCGCTGAGATTGATTTGATCGGGCAGGGTAATGTAGGGCAGATGCAGGGATTTTACGGCGCTTAAGTAACCCGAAGAAGCCGCCATCTGACCACTTTTGAGTCGCGCCAGCAGGGAGGCTTCGGTGAAAATCTGCTGCTGGTTCTCGACCGGGCCGAGAATGTTTTTGACCAGATCCGGCTGGTGATAATACTTTTCTGCCAGCATGAAGGTGAAAACAATGTTCTGTCCCTGCGGGTCGGTTTTGGGGTCGGTACGGCCAAAACGCACGCCCGGCATTTGCAGCACCTTGTACCAGGGCATTTTACCCGCAGCCGCCTTTTCAAAATCCTTGGCATAGGGGCTGTTGGGACTATAGGCAATGCACATGGCGGTGCTGGCTACGGGATAGGCTTCCTTGACCAGACCGGCTTTCATGAGGACTTCAATGGGTCCGGGAGTGATGGAGACAAACACATCGGTGCGCAGTTTGTGTCCGGCGATGAGATGTGCCAGACCATAGGCTCCTTGTCCTTCTCCTTGATAATTGACCTTGTGCGCTTTGGCAAAGGCCGGCCCCAGGTGCAAATCCATGACGGCACCCATGGAGCCGGCATAGGCGACGCGAAAGTCCTGAGCACTGGCGATGACCGGCAGGGTCATCAGGGTAGTGGCAGCGATGAGGTAAACAGCGGTGTTGCGTGGTTTCATTGTGGGTGTTCTCCTTTTTGAATATATACGATCATATATAACGATACCCAAGACATCGGTCAAGTACTTCATCAAAAATTCCTCTGCCGCGCTTTCTGCTGCAGGTACAGGGACTTTTCGAGATCCGAAAGTTTGTTGGTTTGCTGGCAGTCAGCCTGCGCTGCTACGCGGGTCCCGTGTGCTGCCGTCCGGGACTCTGAACGTGCTGATCAATCCGCAGCATTACGAAGCGGCGCAGTGCGTGATTACTGCCATTTACCATTGGCCTCTCGACCCGCAACTGTGCCGCAGGTGCTCAGCGCGGAGCCCAGGCCGGTTCATTAGTCTGCCCGGCAATAGATAAAAAATGCAGGCCTTTGCCGTTGATGGCTACTTCACCCAATACCTTCTGACCACCACGATGGGTGGCAAAAACAATCATGCGACCATCACGGGCAAAGCTGGGATGCTCGCAGTTGCCACCGTCATACAGCATCTGCACGCCACTGCCATCGGGCCGCATTTCCGCCAGGGAAAGCACGCCACGATAGGCATGCACAAAAGCAATCCAACGACCATCCGGGGCGTAAGAGGGCGAGACATTGTAGCCTCCGGAATAGCTCAGGCGCTGAATGTGGCTGCCATTCGTCCGCATCTGATAAATCTGGGCGCTGCCCTGACGGTTGGACACAAAAACCAGATGATGGCCACCGGGTGACCAGCTGGGGCTGGTGTTGACGGTTCCGGTGCGGGTCAGTACCTGTTCATGACCAGTTTGCAGATTTTCCCGCACCAATTCGGTGCGGCCGCGCTCCCAGACCTTGGCGAAGGCCAGATACTGACCATTGGGCGAAAAGGCCGGGGCGCTGAGCGCCGTGCCCTGATCGGGAACCTGATGACGCTGACCACTGGCGAGATTCTGAATGTAGATCACCGAGTGCCGATGCCGGTAGGTCACATAGGCCAGTTGTCGACCCCGGGGGGACCATGCCGGAGAAATAATCGGAATTTTACCCCGTAAAATGCTGTGCGGATTCCAGCCATCGGACTGGGCAACGTCCAGATCGTAGTGGCTTCCCTGCTGATTCACATAGGCAATATGGCTGGCAAAAGGACCTGGTTCACCGGTGATCTGCTGATAAAGCAGATCGGCTACTTCCTGACCGACCATGTGATAGCCTTCTGCATCACTGACGTAGCGCCGTCCGGCCAACATTTTGTGGGTGATCAGACTGACGGCATCTGCATCGACCACATAGCCGCTGCTGGTTGGATGCACTTTACCGACTACCATGGCCAATGCCCCGGTTTTTTCCCATTGGGCGACGTTGATGGTGGCGGCGGAATGCGGGTCGTCCGGATAAAGCGCGGGGTTGATGACCGAAAAATAGCCACTGTGTTGCAAGTCGTAGCGCACAATGCTGGCAATATCCGGCTGACCTGCTGGTCCGGAACCAAAAGATGGAACCGCCACGGGCGCCGAACTGCTGACGGCCTTGCTGATGTTGACGGTGAGGGCGCTGGCGCTCAGTGGTAGGGCGCTTAGTGCCATGAGCAGGGCGATACGACGAATAGGCCATTGCATGGAAGGCTCCTGGTTTGTTCTATAAGGATTGTTTGACGCGGTTCCACAAACTGCCAAAGGTGCCTGCCGGTTTGGCGGCATCGGCCGCAACCAGATCGGTTTTTCCCAGGACTTTGCCGTTCAATGACACGGTCATCTCACCAAGCTTCTGGCCTTTGGCAATACCCATGCTGCCAATTTTCTGGTAAGTCACCTGGGTTTTCAGATCTTTTTCAGCACCGGTGGGAATCATGACGTTCAGGCTTCGGGCGACGGTGACGGGGAGTTTGTCGGGGTCGAGGCTGGTGTCACTGTAGGTGCCCACCATGCTTCCGGCTTTGGTCACGGTGTGATCGGTGGTGAAGCGGTAACCATAATCCAGCAGGGCTACGACATCGTTGACCCCGCTGGGCCAGTTGGGAGCGCCCATGACTACGGCAATCAGGCGACGGCCATTGCGTACTGCAGTGGTATCCATGCAGTGTCCGGCAGCGTTGGTGTGTCCGGTTTTCAGGCCGTCAATGTCGGGATGTCCGAAAAGGGCCGGATTCCAGCTGCGTTGCTTGATGTTGTTGTAGCGATAATATTTTATTTTGGAAATGTTGATGACCTGGGGGTATTTGGCAATCAGGTCCCGGGAAATCATCGCAATATCCAGGGCGGAAAGATGCAGATCCGGGGTCGGAAGCCCATCCACGTCACCATAATGTGCACCGGGTAAGCCCAGTTTGGTCGCCGTGGCATTCATTTCATCTACAAAACTGGCGCGACTGCCTGCCACGGCCTGGGCCAGTGCCACCGCCGCGTCGTTGCCGGAGTCAATAATCAGTCCGTGCATCAGTTGATCAACGGTAACGGGGAGGTTGGGCTGAATGAACATGCTCGACCCGCCCGTGTGCCAGGCTACCCGGCTGACATGAATGCGCTGATGCCAGTGCAGGGTTCCGTTGGCCAGAGCGCCGTAAGTCAGATAAGCCGTCATCAATTTGGTCAGGCTGGCGGGGGGTAACTGCAGGTTGGCATCTTTTTCCGCAATAATCTGGCCTGTTTGGAAATCCATCAGCACATAGCTTTTGGCATCTGGTATGGGTGGTGGGGGGGGCATCAACAGGTTGGTACCCGCAAAGGCGGTGCCACCCGTCATCAGGGTGGCGAAGGCAGCAAGCAAAATGAAACGGGATTTGTGCTGCAGGTACTTTTTGTGGCGCATGCGACTTCCTTATACGATGGTTAATTTTTAGTGTGCAGGGAGTGTGATCACCACGTAGAGGCTTTGATGACCCTGGCGAACCAGCAATGGAATCGGGGTGTGAGCCGGCAATTTCCGGACAATTTGCTGCAGTTGTTCCGGGCTGTTCACTTCCTGCTGGTCAATTTGCTGAATGACCATCCCATCGGTCAATCCCATTTGCGCGGCGGGGCCGGGATAAATGCTTTCAATTTCCACTCCGTGATGAATGCCCAGACGCTTTTGTGCGGCCTGACCGAGGGTGGTGACGCGCAGCCCGAGACGGCGGATATCTGCCGTTTTTTCGGCTTCAACATGGCGCATTTTGGCGGGCATGGTGCCAATGGTAACCTGCAGGGTTTCCGGTTTACCGTTATGCAAAATACCCATGGGTACCGTGGTTCCCGGAGGGGTGTCACCGACGAGGGGGGGCAGTTGTCCGACGCTATAAACGGCCTCGTGGTTGTAGGTCACAATAACGTCACCCGGCTTCAGGCCTGCCCTGGCGGCTGCTTCATGGGGGCTGACCGAGGCAACCAGTGCCCCGACCGGTTCTTTCAGATGGAGGGCCTTGGCCATTTGCGGATTCACTTCCTGAACGTCCACTCCAAGCCAGCCAAAGCGAAGCTTTTTGTGTTCTTCGAAAGCATGTACTGCACGCATCGCCGTATTGATGGGAATGCTGAAGGAAAGACCCATGTAGCCACCATCGTTGGTATATATCTGATCATTAATACCGACGACCTGGCCTTCCATGTTGAAAATAGGCCCACCCGAGTTGCCGGGGTTGATGGGCACATCACTCTGAATGAAAGGAATATATTCATCATCATGGGGCAGCGGGCGATTCAAGGCACTGACTACACCCTGGGTGACCGTATTGTAAAAGCCAAAAGGCATGCCAATCGCCAGCAACCACTGGCCTACTTTAAGGTTACGGGAATTGCCCAGTTCTACCGTGGGCAGGTTGTGGGCATTGATTTTCAGCAGCGCCGTATCATAGCGAACGGATAAACCCACCACCTTGGCCGGGTAAGCATGATGGTTGGTCAATGTCACAATAATATGATGCATACCTCGCACCACATGCCCTGCCGTCACAATATAACCATTGTGGGAAATAATAAATCCTGAGCCGAGGGCCTCCATTTTTTCTTTCTGGGGCGGGTTGGCTCCGGAAAAGCCTTGGAAGAACTGGTAGAAAGGCGAGTTTCTGGGGAACGGATCGGTAGCATTTCCTGCCCCTCCCCGAACGATTTTAGTGTCGGAGTCATCAATTTTAACGATGGCATTCCCATATTTATTGACAATGGGTGTGAAATCGGGAAGATCCACCAGTTTTTGCGGCATGGTGTTTGTTGTTGCCGGGGCAGGTTTAGCCATTGTGGCGGGTGAGCTAGTCTGACTATCTGCAGCAAAAGCCCATCCTGCCGCACCGAGTCCAAAACCCGCCGTTGCGGCTATTACGGCGACAAGTATCTGTCGTGGCTGAAAACTGAATGAACGTAAAGGCATAAACGTAGGCTCCTAATTTTTTTCAGGATGATTTTTGTCCCAATGACGCAATATCTTCTCCACCAGAATGCTGGCTGGATAAGTGAAGAGGGCGATGCCTGCCAAAATAAGCAGTATTTCCAGGACGTCAGTCATCAGCATGGAACAGAGCTGAGTTCCAACGAACAACTACAGGAATGATTACGGGTCATTAGCGGCATCTTCAAGTCATGGTCACGGTGCTGTACACGCGTCTTAAGACGTCTGCTTTTCGCGGGAAGTTCCCGGCAGCTCAACAGTAATGTGTGAGGCTTGGGGAACTTTACCCGCTATCATGACCTCTCAGCATAGCCATAAACTTTGTTAGCAGAGGCCTTTACGCCGTTGTTGTTCCCTCATTTCATGGTTATTACAGGCAGGTTTTTATGAGTCCGAACGCCGTAAGAGCCGGTCGCTTCCGGGGTCGTTTGGCTTTGGCTATTACCTTGCTGCTGCTGGCGTTTGTGTATCTGGTCTGGCGTCTGGTCGATCTGGAGGTGCTGCATTATCAACGCTTCCGGCAAATGGCTCAGGCCAATCATACGGCCATTGTCCCGGTTGCTCCGGCGCGAGGACTGATTCTTGCCAGTCATGGCCAGATTTTAGCTGCCAATCATCCGCGTTATGTGCTGGAAATTATTCCGGACGAAACAGAACATCTGCATGCGACCCTGAAGCACATTGATCAACTGCTTCCTGTTCCGAAAAAAAATATTGCGCATTTACTGCGGACCCTGGATGACAAACCACCTTATATCCCCAGAATTCTTCTGCACCGCATGAATGCCCAACAAATAGCTGCATTTTCGGTGCGCGATATGCAGTTTCCAGGGGTGCAAGTGGCCGCACAGTGGCACCGCTATTATCCCTACAAAACCCTGTTTACCTCGGTAGTCGGTTATGTCGGACCGGTCAGTGCCCGAAATCTGAAAGGTTTTGATCCGCAAAAATACATTTATCGCCGGTTTATTGGAGAAAACGGTCTGGAGTATGCGTTTGAACGTGAATTGCGTGGAAAATTCGGATATCAGATCAAGGATGTAAATGCTTTGGGCGTACCTGTGGCCAATTTGCGGAATATTGCGCCGACGCCGGGTGATAATCTCCTGACCAGTTTGCGCCTGCGGGTGCAGCGTGCCGTCGCAAGGGTAATGCGCCGCAATCATTTTCGTGGTGCGCTGGTGGCCGTTAATCCCAATAATGGTGCAGTGATCGCCAGCTACAGTAATCCCAGCTTCAATGCCAACTGGTTTGTAAATGGCATCAGCGAGGTCCACTGGCAGAGTCTGCTGCAGGACAAGGGGCGCCCCCTGTTGAATCGGGTAGCGCAAGGGCTTTATCCTCCTGGCTCCTGCATCAAGCCCTTTTATTCCATTGAGGCGCTGCAGGATCATGTTATTTCGCCCCATTTCCACACCTACTGCCCCGGTTATATCCGTCTGGGTGGTCATGTTTACTGGGACTGGTATCGCTCGGGCTTCGGTGAAACCGGTTTGACCAAGGCGCTGGCCTGGTCGGTAGACGTATTTTTTTATAAGCTGGCTATCAAAATGGGTATTCAGCGTCAGGATGCGGCTCTCTGGCGTTTTGGCTTTGGTCACCCTGCGCCCATTGATACTCCCGGTAGCGCCAACGGTTTTGTGCCGACGCCACGTTGGAAAGAAGCGCATTTTCATCAGCCCTGGTACACCGGTGATTCGGTGATTCTGGGTATTGGACAAGGCTACTTGCTGGTGACGCCACTGCAATTGGTGCGTGCCGTGTCAGCCATCGCCAATGGCGGATATTTACCCTCTTTGCATGTGGTGAGCGCACTCATTAATCCGGAAACCGGAGTGCGGCAGCCTTTAGCGATACCGCCCGCCAAGAATCTGCATATTCCTGCCTTTGCTCTACGGGCCGTGCGCAAGGGGATGGCAGCCTGTGTAACCCGGGGAACCTGCAAAAGTATGGCAACACCGGGTTTGTCCATGGCCGGTAAAACCGGAACAGCCGAAGTGCCCATCGGTTATCACGAGGGCCGCACGATTTATAATGATGACTCACTTTTCATCGGTTGGGCGCCGCTCCATCATCCGCAAATTGCGGTGGCAGCAGTGGTGGAAGACGGTGGGAACAATGCCTGGCAGGCGCTGCCGGTAGCCAAGGCGGCTATTTTGAGTGACTTGCGTCCCAAAATGAAATTGCGGGATTTCACCAATATTGTCGTGAACCCCGCCCAGGCCTTTGGTTGATCTCTTTGAACTGTTCCCGATGATTACGGTCTACTGATATACTTGACTACCAGCTTATCCAAGAAGGAATCACTATCATGTTTTATGCTACTTTTATTGTTCTGGGCGCTTTGTGGGTTGTTGCCATGTATGCGGGTATGCGGACTACTTTTGGTCCAGCCGATCCAGATGAAAACGAGCACAGTGCCTGATCAAGCATTATTTGCGGCTTTGCGTCACCCTGTGTGCAAAGCCGGTTCAACGCCTCATCTATTCGTTCACTAGTTAAAGGCCTTATGTCGGGCTTTTTATTGCGTTGATTATGTCTGTAGGGTTAGTGTTGCTGCAACGCCATTAACTGAATAAGTAAGAATAGAGCCTGAGGAACTGCCATGATTCGAATTCCTGATGTAATGCGCCTGTCTTTGCGCCAGAGGTTATTTCGATTTGCGGCCAAGGCGCGTGCGGTTTTATATCTGGATCACTGGTTTCCCCATATTCCCATGGCATTAGCCGTAGGTTTGCTGGGTGCTCTCGCTATTCTCAATGCACTCCCCGATCTGCTGCGCATTTTCCCGGAGCTTGCTGAATTAGCACCTTCTACCAGTCTGACTCAGGCTCCTTTGCTTTCAGCGCTTGGCACCGTGCCCGAAGCCGTACTCGGCATCGTCCTCTTGTTAATGGCTTTTGGTTTGCTGTTCCGCTCACGTTTTTCCTGGGCGATTACGCTGGTATTGGCAGGGGCCATGTTGGCTATGCTGCTCCACCATTACGGACTGGAGTGGAGCGGATTCACTATTTTCAATGCCGTTATTCTCATTGCTTTGCTATTGTTCCGCCGACATTTTGCACACTCCAGTGTGGCGGCAGGTACGCTTTTCGCGGTCATCTCCATCTTGTTGTTGATGAGTTATGCGGTATTGGGTAGTTATGTGCTGGGCGCCGGTTTTTCGCCACCCATTACCAATCTGATCAGTGCCCTGTATTTTGCCGTGGTCACCATGTCGACAGTGGGTTATGGCGATATTGTTCCCAAAAGTACTGATGCCCGCTTTTTTGTAATTTCCATCATCATTCTGGGTATTACGGTTTTTGCCACCTCTATATCTGCAGTGATTGTGCCGTTACTTAATGGTCGGATGCAGCGCCTGCTTATGGGTGGTGAGAAACGCCATTATCGTAATCATTATTTGATTATTGGCGACAATATGCTTGCTCAAAATACCTATCGGGCGTTGCGCGCCCGCCATTTACGGACGCTGGTTCTGGTCCCTGCTCCCCCTGAAAACCAATGGATGGCCAATGAAGATTTAATGGTGGGTGATGCGACAGATCTGGAGGTTTTGCGGCGGGCGGGTGCTGAGTGTGCCCTGGGTATTCTGGCCCTGCGGGTGATTGATAGTGAAAATGCTTTTATCATTCTGGCCGCCAAGGAATTGAATGCTCCCGGAAAAACCGTTGCGGCTGTTCAGGATGCCAAAAATCTTGAACGGTTACGTCAGATTGGTGCAGATCTGATTATTTCGCCCGATGTGCTGGGCGGAGAACTGCTGGCCATGACCTTAAGTGGCGAGGAAATGCAGGGAGACATCATTATCAACAAATTGTTTGCCGCGAAAACGGAAGGAGCAGAAGCATGAGCGCATTTCTGGGTATCGGCATTGTGCTGCTGGCGCTGATTGGTCTGGGCATCGCCGCCTTGTTTATTCATTTTGTGGTCTGGTTACTGGCGGCGGTTCTCGGTTTGCTGATTTACTTCGTGCCGAGCGTAATTGCCGCTGCTCGTCATCATGAGCATTTCCTCTGGGTGTTGGTCCTCAATATCGTCCTGGGCTGGTCCGGCATTGCCTGGGTGGTACTGATCGTTTGGGCTATTCTGGGGGAGCGCCGCTTGCCGCCCCTGAACCGGGTACGGGCTGACGCCTCTAACCCGCCTGTTCGCTGACCACAAAAGTGCCTAGCCGCAAGCGCTCCAGGCTGGATGCGTAATCTTCGGGAGCAGCTGTCGGTGCCATGGGTCCGATTTTGATTTTGTAAAGACCGGCTGGGCTGCTGGATGCTGCGCGGACCAGCTTGGCGGTGCTGATGCCAAAGTCCTGAAGTTTGCTGCGCTCACGTAGTGCACTTTGCATACCCATCGCCTGGGCCGTTTCCAGATATACCTGCTCGACTTGCGGGCTTCTGTGCCAGCTGCGCAGAACATGGGCCGTCGGCGGCGCAGAGGGCTGTGGCGCAGACTGCGCTGGCATTGGCGGTGCTACCTGCGTGGGCACTGTCTGGACTGCCGGGTTGTTGCTGGCGAAAGCTTGATTGACGACTGCCGTCAGATTTTTCCGGGCATTTGCGGGAGGCGTGTAAGCGGGCAAGGGTATAGCCTGGGGAGCAGCCTGAGGAATCACCCGTTCTGGCGCTACAGATTGTAGTACTGGAGCTTGCGGCGTTGGCCTTTGTGCGACCTGGACAATCTGCGGGGTCGGGACATTGGGACTGAGAGCGCTGGGGACTACCTGGATATGTACCCGGGAAGTCCCCTGATTGAGCATTCCCAGAGCATTGGCGGCACCCGCCGACAAATCCATAATACGACTGTCTACGAAGGGTCCTCGATCATCTACCAGTACCACGATGCTGCGACCATTTTCAAGATTGGTCACCCGCACGCAGGAAGGCAGGGGTAAGGTGCGACTCGCGGCGGACAGTTGCCGGGCATGGAAGGCCGTGCCCATGGCGGTTGTGTCGCTGGAAGATTGACGATCATACCAAGAGGCGACACCGTTTTCAGAAAATCCCGAAGCGTTGTGCATCGGGTGATACCACTGTCCGTCAATTTCATAAGGCTGATTATAGGCAGCATTCAGGTCAGGAGACGGAGCGTAACAGGACTGCCCGGTTGAATAGGCGGAACTGGCCAAGGCGGATCCATAGCCGTTGCCTGAAGAAGCATGCATCTGGCCGGGCATGCTGGCACAGCCAGCCAGGGCCGCAACAGCTAGGGTAAAAGTCCCCAATCGGAAAAACGGGAATGCCTGTTTCAAGCGCATGAAAATGCATGACCTCAATAGTGTCGTTTCCGCCATTCTAGGGCAGAGTCTTCAGAAAGTTCAAGTTTGGCATTGGGTTGCCAAGCTTTTCTCATGTTCATATAGAACAGTATTTCAAATCCTGCCGTATTCCCGGAACTTTTTATCGGTACCGCCGTCTGATTCATGTTAAAACTCCATCAGAGTTCACTATGAATACTTTTACCAGCAGACAGTGCCCCAGTCATGGCTGAGACTTCCGTTAAAATATTACCCTCGGGTCGGGCGCGCTGGTTGATTATTATTCTTCTGCTCGGTTTTGCAGCCGTACTTGCCCGGGATTTGCGTTTGCAGCTATTGGAGCACCAAACCTTAAGATCTCAGGGGCGCATGCGTTATTTGCGGACCTTACCGCTGCCCAGTGAGCGTGGCGTAATCACCGCCCGAAATGGTGAGCCGTTAGCGGTCAATGTCAAAGCCGTCACCATCTGGGCTGACCCGGCCATTCTGGATAAACATCAAAATCATTGGGGCGCCATTGCTCAGGTATTACATCTGAGTCCTGCCAGTTTTGCCGAAAGGGTTGCCGGGGGTGGGGCAGATTATGCCTATATTCTCCGGCAGATTCCCCCCGCATTGGGAAAAAAGCTGGATGCACTGCAGGTTCCGGGTATTTATGTGCAAAACACCAGCCGCAGTTATTATCCGCTGGGTGCCGTCACTGCCCCCCTGTTAGGTATGGTCGACCTCCAGCATCAGGGAGGGACCGGACTGGAGCTGGGCTACAATCAGTGGTTGGCGGCTTACCCCGGCAAAGAAAAGGTTCTGGAAGATGGTCACGGACAGATTGTCCATGTCGATAAAATTTTGCGCCTTCCTCGCGCCGGACATGCCCTGCAGCTCACCATCAATCCACAAATCCAGTATTGGGCCTATATGACTTTGCTGGCTGCCCAGCGTCATTTCGGGGCAAGTAACGGTTCGGCGGTAGTCATGGATGTTCGTACCGGACAGGTGCTCGCGATGGCCAGTGTTCCCAGTTGCAATCCCAATAATATCGGGAGTTGCAGCAATCCCATGGATTATGTGGATAACGCCGTCCATCAGGCTTTTGAGCCGGGATCGGTCATTAAACCTTTTGCCATTGCCGCCGCACTGGCTACGCATAGTGTGCGCCCAACGGCCCGTTTCAACGTGTCTCATCCCCTCTGGGTGGGGGGGTATCCGATTACCGATGACGTTACCCATCACATTTTGAATATTGAGCACATTCTCAAGTATTCCAGTTGTATTGGCACCGCCAAAATAGCCCTGAAGACGCCGCGTCGAGATATATATGCCATGTATCGGGCGGTGGGTTTTGGCGATGTTCCCCAAGTCGCTTTACCAGGGACGACTTCAGGCGTTTTGCCCGCCTGGGAAGGTTGGGGAAAAGCACGTCACGCGACAATTTCCATTGGTTATGGAATATCTGTGACTACCCTGCAATTGGCAGATGCTTATGCGGCCATCGCCAACGGGGGCTATCATATTCGTCCCGTTCTGGTAAAAGGGGAGCCGTTAGTCAAACGTCGGGTCATGCCTTTTTGGGTAGCCAACGACTTGCGACGCTGGTTACGCAGTGTGGCAGAGCCCAATGGCACTGGTATTCTTGCTGCGATTCCCGGTTATGCAGTAGCAGGCAAAACCGGTACGGCAGATTTAGCCAACGGCAAGGATGGTTTTTTTCATCATCGCACCAACGCGACTTTTGTGGGCTTTGCCCCGGGACGTGATCCGCAACTGGTGATGGCGGTAACTCTGCGCGACAGCGATAAATTCTGGAATTTCGGGGGTGTCGAGGCGGCCCCGGTATTCCGGGTAACCATGGAGCATGCGTTGGAACAACTGGATATTGGTCCGGAATGGTGCGGCAAATCGGTGTGCCGTCTGCGGGCGCCGGATATTACCACAGCACAGGCGGAAATCTGGTCGGAGGGCGGCGGAAACTAAGTGCCCTGCTCTTTGGCCAGCTTATGTAATTCGTCCACCCAGTTTTGCAATTTACGTAAATCGTTTCTGATCAGAATTCCCATGATTAGACAGGAAAATATCAGGACCCCCAACGCTGTCCACCATAAAAATGTGGGCATCCCAAAAATCAGGTTGACCAGAAACACTCCGGCAACTGGACCAAAAAGAAATACCGAAAGTAGCCATTCGCGCTGCAATACTTCGCGAATGGCCGATTTCCGCAAAATTTCCGGATGCAAGGCAATATTGGCATTAGCCAGACGTACCGCCACAATGTGTCCCTGCCGGACCAGCAAATCTGCATCGGTTCCGCTCGGTAGCGGCTCCATGCTTTGGCAAATGAGTGGCGTGACAGGAACGCCTTCTTCCTGCGGATGAAACTGATAACTGCGAATGCTGCCCTCGCCCGAACTGAGAATGATGCCCGGCAGGGCGAGAGGGTACTTGTCGAGGGTTTTTCCACCCTCAAGATGCCCGCCGATATGTTCGATGGCGGGCATTGCGGACGGATTATTCATCGGTGCTACAGACATAAGTCTAGCGTGGTGTGCAGGTGTAACCCGCTGGACAGGCCGGAGGCTGTTGATACTGTGGTGCCGTTGGATTGCACACATAACCGGCCGGACAGGGGACACTGCCCTGGGGTGCTGCGTAATAGCCGGGTTGCGGGGCAGGGGCTTGCTGCTGCTGATTGGAAAGACCATATCCTGCCAATCCCCCCAGACCTGCACCGATTGCAGCACCCGCCAGTGGTGAACCGGTCTGGTTGCCAATGACCGCGCCAGCTACGGCGCCGAGCAGGGAACCACCGGCTGTATTGGCCGTCGTACCATTGCTGGCATAAGGATTATTTGCACAGCCCGCCAGTATCAACGGGAAAGCAGCAGCTATCAACCATTTAGCAGTTTTCATGAGTGTTCAGCTCCTCTAAGCGTTTAATCATAATAGGCCAAGCCAGCATTATGGGACAAAATTACAGGGTTATGCCACTGTAGCCAAGTGCCTACAGCAGAAGTGTGGTGAAAAGCGAGGCATGGCAGATAGAGCATTGTTCCCCGGAAATTTCGGGTATATTGTACATCAAACGATCATTCTGATTAATGTCTGCTGTTTTTGGAGGAATTTTATGTCTTTTTCGTCACGCCTTGCGACGGTGTCTGTGGTCTTGGCTCTGGGGCTGAGCGGTTGTACGGCCAGTTGGGCCCCGCAAGTCAATCCGGTGCCTTATTATACGTATTATCCGGCTTCACTGGCGGTGGTCACGGCGGCTGCAGAAAAGGCTTTGCCCCAGGCAGGCATGCAATTTACCGGAGCTAAACAAATCAGCCCGACCACCGTGGAAGTCCATGGCTATGATTCTGAGGGTAATGCTGTTCTTATCAATCTCACTTCCAAGGGTGCTGCAGTGACCAAATTTTCAGTACGCATTGGCCTCTATGGACATCTTCAGGAAGTTCAGCAAATAGAACACTGGATGGGGCGTTATGTAGGGCAGGCTATTAGCAAGCCATAATATGCGGTTAACGGACAAATTTACCGAGATAAAGCAGGTAAAAAGCAAGGTTGCCACTAAGGCGCTGATTAACGCCAGGCCTTGGTAGGCTATACGAATGATTATGCTTGTAGTATATTGCAAAAAAATTAGTTTTAACTGATTGATGTCGCGAATGGAATCATGAATTTATGAATGACGCTCCCATAGAAAAAAAGGTTATTATTGCGGGGCATGTTGGTTCTGGTAAAACGACCGCCTTACAATCCATTTTCGGTGAAAACATGCTGAGTACGGATGCCAAGTACTCAGATGCGCTGCCTTCGGAAAAGAAAAAAACTACCACGGTGGCTATGGATTATGGGGTGATTACCTGCCCAAAAACTGATTATCGCTTGCATATATACGCCATTCCCGGGCAGGAACGGTTTCAGTTTATGTGGGAAATTCTAGGCAAAAATACCGACGGGCTGGTTGTCCTGGTGGACGCCAAACGTCCTAATCCCATCGCTGCAATTCACCTCTATCTGGACAAGATCCTGCCTTATCTGAATCGGGCCGTTGTCGTCGTAGCCCTTAATAAGCTGTCTTTGGATGAGCGAGACATTCTTAAAATGCCGCCCTACTTGCGACATGGTGATCTTCGCTTGCGCCTGACGACGACGGATGCGCAAGACCCTGACGAGGTTTTTGCACTTTTACGTATGCTGCTGGATGAAATGGTGTTAGCAGCCAGCCTGCAAAGCTGAATTTTTATAGTCCGTTATTCTACTTTTGTATATAAGCGACCATTTCCTGTGCAGGCATTGGTCGGGCAATGTGGTAACCCTGACCACGATCCGCTCCGCTGGTCTGCAAAAGTTGCAGGGTGATTTCATCTTCAATCCCCTCGGCGGTCACGGAAACACCCAAGGCATGCGCCATTTGTATCATGGCGCGGACCATATCCTGATGACGCTGGCTGCGTGTCATGGGAATAACAAAAGTATGGTCAATCTTGATCTGGTTACATCCAAGTTCAAGCAGATATTGCAGGGCCGCAGGACCAGTCCCGAAGTCGTCTAGTGCAAATCTCACCCCCAGGCTCTGGCAGTCCTGAATTAATCGAGAGGTTTTGCCGATGTCCCGTAAGGCAATTCTTTCGACGAGTTCCAGGCAGACCCGTTCTGGAAGTAGTGCCGGGCATATGTTCAGATTCGCGCGCAGTTCTTCGCAGAGTCGATGATTCTCAATCTGGCGGGCGGACAGGTTGATTTGAATGTCGAGCAGGCAACCGTGTTCTGCCCATTGATTTCCCTGTCGGCAAGCTTCCTGAGTGACCCAGGCACCAATCCGCTGCATGGCCGGAGAGTTTTCGGCAATATCCATGAAACTGGCGGGCAGTAGCAGGCCCCTTTCGGGATGCTGCCAACGAATCAGTGCTTCTGCAGCGACACACTGACCCGTATGCAAGTCGATGATGGGTTGCCAGTATAAAACAAACTCTTTCTGTTTTAATGCGCGCTCCAGCTCGCCGCGCAAGCGTTGTGCGCTGCGGCGGCGTTCGTCATCGTCATGATCATAATAAACCCAGCAGTTGCCTCCCTGGCTCTTGGCTCGGTAGACCGCCTGATCGGCGTGATGAATAAGCTCCAGGACGGGAACTTCATCATGTGGATAAGTAGTGACTCCGGCACTGGCAGTGATGCGGATTTGCTGGTGATCAACACCCATACGAATATTCAGGGCAATCAGCACGCGTTGTAAAATATCTTCCAGATCCCGACGACTATGCAGATTTTCGAGGAGTAATAGAAATTCATCCCCGGCCAGGCGAACAATAGTGTCACTGGCGCGCAATACGTCTTGAAGACGCGTCACGATTTCGCGCAAGAGCCGGTCTCCAGCCTGGTGCCCCAGGTTGTCATTAACTTCCTTGAAGCCGTCAATATCCAGCAGGACCAGGGCCAAAGTGCGCTGGTAACGTTGTGCACGGGCACAAGCGGTTTGGAGTCTTTCCTCCAGTTGATAGCGGTTGGGGACGCCCGTGAGCGCATCCCGAGTGGCAATATGCTCCAGGTGCAGCTCCATGCCCATGCGGTACCAGGCCGCGCCAAGCGTGTCGGCAAGCAGTTGGGCGAGCTGCAACTGCGCTTCGTTGACTACTGGAATATTGGCGGTAAACCAGGAAATGGCAAGAATGCCATTGGTTCCTTCGGGACCATGCACCGGGATGACCAGACTGGCTTTTAATCCGGTAGCGATATATTCAGGCATGGCCGAGGAGTCTGCAGGATAATTGTCTACAAATACTGCCTGATCCAGTTGAATGGCCCGGCCACTGATGCCCTGATTATCGGGAAAAACATGGCTGGCTAAATCCGCATAAGCGGACGGCAAGCCATGAAAAAATAAATAACGTAAATTATTTCCTTCACGAACAATGAAGGCGGCCCCTTCGGCCTGCAATTGTTCCGCAGCCAGTGCTGCAGTTTCTTCAAAGAAAGCGCCGAAATCGTAAATCCGCGTGAGATGTTGCAGGCGACTGATGATAGATTCCTGATTCATGGCGTCCGTTTTAAGGCTGTTCATTTGGATAATCTCACTTAATTTAATTAGTCTAATTTTGTTTTTTTGCATGAGCACAAAAAAACGGCGGTTTCCCGCCGTATAGTACTTATTCCTAAAGTTTTACCAGATAGCTTCAGTCACCCGTCACCGGACGCCGTTCACCATCACCATAGAAAGCATAGGCTTCTTCACCATGAATGGCATCATCCCCAATCATCAGTTCTTCTTCAGACATGCGCAGCGGTACGATCAGACTGATCAGCTTCAGAAGAATATAAGTGACGACAATATTCAGGGCGATGATAAATGCTGCGCCAATAATCTGCAGCCAGACCTGATGCCAGTTACCGTCAGTAAGGGCACCTCCTGGGTTGCTGAGTCCGTATGCTTTACAGCCTTCCTTGGTGGCGAGCAAGCCCACCATAATGCCGCCCAGTACCCCGGCTACAGCGTGGGTGTGGAATACGCCGAGGGTGTCATCCACTTTACGGAACAGTGCGGTTTTACCGACAATATTCATACTGATCCAGGGGATAATGCCGGAAGCGATGCCAATGGCAATAGCACCATATCCGTCTACCACACCAGCGGCCGGGGTAATTGCGACCAGTCCGGTAATCATCCCTTGAACGGCGCCAATTACTGCTGGTTTTTTGAAGTAAAAAATATCCATGACCGTCCATGTCAACACACTCATGGCAGTAGCTACGTTGGTATTGAGGACGGCAGCACCGGCATCGCGGCTGGCAGCATAAGGATCGCCGCCGTTAAAGCCGTTCCAGCCGAGCCAGAGAATACCGGCACCAACCAGCATCAACAGCACGTTGTTGGGCTGGAAGTTTTCACGATCCCGGGCAAGACGGGGACCAATCACTGCCGCACCGACAAATCCGGCAATACCTGCAGACAAATGGATGACGTATCCACCGGAATAGTCGATAACACCCATCGTTGAGAGGAAGCCGCCACCCCAAAGACTGAAGGCGCCAACCGTGTAGGAGAAAGTCAGCCACAGGGGCACAAAAATCATCCAGGCCTTGAAACTCATGCGGCCCAAAAAGGCCCCCGCCATGATGACCAAGGTAATTGCAGCGAAGACAAACTGAAAATACACCATCGTCGCCATCGGCATGGCCGCAGTAGAGCCGCTGGTCGGGAAGACCGTTTGCATGAGTTCATCATTCATACTGGCTATGGGCCCCGGAATACCGACAAACGAGAACCATTGGTGGCCGAAGGCCATATTGTAGCCCCAGAGGAGCCAGGCGATCATTACCGCAGCAAAAGCATAAAAGGCCATGAAAGCAGAGTTGACAGCCCATTTCTTTTTGACAATGCCCGCGTAAAGTACCACGAGCCCCGGAACACTTTGCATTCCGACGATAGTTGCGGCAGTGAGCTGCCACGCATTATCGCCCGTATTCAGCCAAGCTACTGACATGAGGTGATTCCCCCTTTTAACAATTTAAGAGCGGTTGTAGGACGGTTTAAATTTAAAGTGCGTCGTTACCGGTTTCACCGGTACGGATACGGATGGCATCCAGAACTTCCGAAACAAAGATTTTGCCGTCACCGATTTTTCCGGTTCGGGCGCCTTTTTCGATGGCTTCGATGGCCTGATCGACGGCATCATCACTGATGACCGTTTCGATTTTGACCTTGGGAAGAAAATCCACGACGTATTCAGCACCACGGTAGAGTTCAGTGTGACCTTTCTGGCGCCCGAAGCCTTTGACTTCGGTGACGGTCAGGCCCTGAATCCCCACCGCCGATAAGGCCTCGCGGACATCATCGAGTTTGAAGGGTTTAACAATGGCAGTAATCAATTTCATGACGTTACCTCTTGCACAGGGTTGGAACATCCTGGGGGGTAATCCCCCCCCCAGGGGTTAGAACATAAAGCCGGTCTCGACCATGCCACGGATCTGGCTTTTGGCGAGCCCGGAGGTACCCGCGAAACCAGTACCGCTGGCCATGCTGGCCTTGACATAAGAAAGTTCAGCGCGGGCAAAAAAGCCGCCATCCTGATAGGTGGGTGTGGCCGTCAGAGACCAGGCGTGAGATCCTGCCCCAAAGCCTGTCAGATTGGCCGATCCATCCGTGGCGCTTCCCGAGTTGCTGATATATTCGACGCGACCAGCCAGGGAAATTTTGTCCGTCAGGCTGTAGTTTGCGAGGATGGCGCCCCCCAGGGTGCTGGTGGTTTTGCTGCCTGCACCCAAGGCCTGGATGGCACTGGCAGGAACGCTGGTGTATTGCATATACGGGGTAACGACAAGATTACCTCCGCTGTAGGTGTATCCGGCATCAACAATGGCCTCATTATTTTGCAAAGGCGTGGTGGCAATGCTGGAGTAGGCGTAATCCGTATGGCCCAGATTCCCGCCACCCTGGACGAAGAGCGTGTTCTGCTTGTCCAGCGCCCAGCTGACCATGCCGCTCATCCAGTTGAAACGATTGGAGTAGAATCCGTCATTCCAGGAGACGGCAGCGGTAATGGGTCCCGCACTATAGTTGAGTTGGATACCCTTATTGACGGCATTTTCCTGGCCCCAGAGCAGGCCCCGCGCAATATTCCAGTTCTGATAGCTGAAGGTATATTCCGCACCAATCAAGGTGAAAAGTTTGCCGATTTGGACGTTAAAATGATCATTCGGGGCAATTTCAATATAACCCGTGGGCAGAGCGCCAAAAGTGTCCTGGGTAAACGTCCCGGTAGAAGCATAATTGGCACCAAGGGTCATGACGTTATAGGCGCCGGCCTGGACGGCAAATTGCACGAGGCCGGAATTTTTGGAGATCATGACCATACCATTGCTGATATCGGCAGAGGCGGATTTGCTGCCCGGATTACTGGAACTGGGAAACTTGTTGTCCTGCCATACCCCATAGCCACTGGCTACACCTTGAACATTCAGGGTACCCAAAGGACCGGCATTGAAGGTCAGCGGGCTGGGCAGAGCCAGGGGGTCTGCCTCGGCGTTGTCCATGGCGAAGGGCGAAACAGCCAGCATCGCCAGGAAAATGGGGTGATATCGACTGCTTAATGTTTTTTTGCTGTTTTTCATTGAAGTAACGCTCCCTGTCAGTGTAGTTGCAGAAAGCGTTTAGCAAATTCAATGCCATGAAAAAAACATTTAAAAAACAAATAGATTATTAAATTTAACGACGGAGTAAGTTGTCATGCGCACCAATATGGTGCGCATTGCATCAAAATGATGCGCTACGGTTCGTCATCCGGTCGGGGTTGTGGCACCGTCAAGGTCTGATCTTCAATATCCAGATGGACGTCATAACCCCAAAGCTCCTGTATATATCCCAGAGTCTTTTGGGCTTCTTCAAGATCCAGGGCTTGCTGGTCCATTTGTTTCAGACGTAACTGCCGATCTCCCCAGCGGTCTACAGAGATGACCTGAATGTCCGGAGGGCGGCTACTGTCGGCAATTTGCTGGGCGAGTGCTTCGCGCAGGTGTTGGTAGCCCGCATCATCATGGATGGCGCTGACCCGGTAGGTCGCTTCATCTACCGCATTGTGCAGGGAGAACAGATGTAAATCCCGCATTACCTTGGGAGAAAGGTATTGCAGAACAAAGCTCTCATCCCGAAATTCGCGCATGGCAAAGTGAATGTGTTTCAGCCAGTCCGGGTCGCCGGCAAAACTGAACCAGCGCCGATCTTCCTCTGTAGGCGCCACGCAGATCCGTTTGATGTCCTGAAATATGGCAAAACCCAGCGCATAGGGATTGAGACCACTATAACGGCGGTCATCAAAATCGGGCTGCATGACTACCGCCGTATGGCTGGCGTAAAATTCCAGCAGCGTGCCATCCGTCAGTAAACCTTTGGCGTGGAGGCTGTGCATGATGTGATAGTGGACAAAGCAGGCAAAGCCCTCATTCATGATTTTGGTCTGGCCCTGCGGGTAAAGATACTGGGTGATTTTGCGGACAATGCGCAAAATTTCCCGTTTCCAGCCTTCCAGATGCGGTGCATTTTTTTCAATGAAATAGAGCAGGTTTTCTTGTGGTTCAGAGGGGAAATTGTCCGGGGAATGGGTGCTGGGAGTGTGTGCAGGGGGCAGGGTTCGCCATATTTCCAGAACCTGCTGCTCCAGATAACGTTCGCGTTCCTGCCAGCGCTGTTCTTCTTCCCGCGCCGAAAGCTGTCGCGGGCGGCGCGCCCGGTCAATGCCGTTGCGACTGATGGCATGGGCAGCGTCAAGGACATCGGTCACCGCATCCATCCCGAAGCGTTCTTCGCATTGGGCAATATAACGTTGGGCGAAAGCCAGATAATCGATAATCCCTTCGGCGTCTGTCCATTGCCGGAAAAAGGCATTGTTTTTGAAAAAGGCGTTATGTCCAAAAGCGGCATGGGCAATGACCAGAGTCTGCATGGTCATGGTGTTTTCTTCCATGAGATAACTGATGCAGGGATCACTGTTGATGACCAGCTCATAGGCCAGACCCATTTCACCGCGCCGATACTGCCCCGACTCAATGGCGCGCTGTTTGCCAAAAGACCAGTGCGCGTAATAGACCGGCAAGCCGATGGAGGCGTAGGCATCGAGCATCTGCTCGGCGCTGATGACTTCCAACTGATTGGGATAGGTGTCCAGATTGAGTTCTTCTGCGGCTATGACGGCAATCGCTTCCGTGACCGCATCCAGGCGAGGAAAAGTCCAATCGTTATCCGTAAACAGGAACTTAGACATGGCTGGGGATCTCCTCGCTGGAAAACAGGGTGCGGAAGAGGGGGTAAATATCTTCCCGGGCGCTGGCTCTGGCGGTGATCAGCTCGGGATAATCTTCCGCAATGCCATCATAAAGTTGCAGAAGATCACTTTCGTTTTCGCGGTTGACCTCCAGGTAAAAGAGATTGCGCAGGCGCGGTAAAAGCTGATGCAGGTGTTCAGCCACGACCGTATTATCGGCAAAATAGTTGTCACCATCGGAAACCTGCGCGACGTAGACGTTCCAGCGGTCAGGCGGAAAACGTTTGGTCATGATGTCTTCAGTGAGCATAATGGCCGGCGAAACCAGGGTGCCGCCACCCTCTCGGGCACCAAAAAAGGCCTGTTCAGTACATTCTGTTGCCGTACTGTGATGTTTGATGAAAACAATTTGTACGGCCTGATAATGGCGATGCAGAAAAAGGTAGAGCAGCAGGAAAAAACGCTTGGCCAGATCTTTTTCCTTTTCTCCCATACTGCCCGAAACATCCATGACACAAAACATGACCGCATTGGTGATGGGATGGGGTTGCTGGTCAATATGGGCAAAGCGCAGGTCGGCTTCATCGATAAAAGGAATCGCCTTGATTTTGCGCGCCAGGATGGAAATCTGCTCGTCCAGAATTTTCAGACGTTCCTGCTCCAGGGAAACATCTTCCTTGCGGGCAATGCGTGTGCTGATTTCCTCCTGCAGTTTGCTGCGGGCTTCTTCCAGCTCCTGAAGCTCGCGGCGTTTGCCAGCCCGCAGAGCCAGACGGCGTGCCCGGGCAGCGCGCATGGTGCGGCCGACATGCATGCGTGAGGGGCTGCCGTCCTTGATAAATCCGGCGCGACGCCATTGTTCCGCCTGGACATCGCCCTGCGCGGTTTTGCGTAAATTGGGCAAAGCCAGCCCATCAAAAAGCAAATCCAGAAACTCGTCGGCGGACAGGACGATGGCGACTTCGTCATCGCCCAGACCATCGGGAGAACCTTCACGGCCCTGACCGGCACCACCGCCTTCGGGTTTGTTGATTTCGTCGCCACGCTGATATTCCTTGTTACCAGGCAAGACTCTTTCCCAGGAGGAATCGCTGAAATCCCGGCGGAAGTTGGGTTCGTGCAAATCGCGGGTAGGGATGGAAATGGGTTGATCGGCATTTGCCAGATCTTCAATGGAGCCGGAGCGCGCCATTTTTTCCACAGCGCTCTTCAGGCGGGCGCGCACTCTTCTCTGGAGGCGCTCCTGATTACTGGTGGATCGGGTTCCGGAACTACGCCGGTCGATAATCGTACTCATGGCAGGCTCCTCGGAAAACCAGGTCTTTTCCGGATGATGACGCAAGAGAATGATTGCGGGATGCTCCCGTTACAGGTTGAGCAGAGCACGCTCGATGTTTCCAGTTTACGCGCGTAGGTCGTTCTGGAAAACAGGCAGCAGCCTGCAAATCGTGTTCTGATCAGCCCGCCCGGGGACCTGCTCCGGGCCTTGCAGCGGCCCGACACAGGTCCATTTTCGGGTTACTCGTAAACCTGTTCACCATGCTGGGTGATGTCCAGCCCTTCCCTTTCCTGCTCTTCTTTCACGCGCAAGCCGAGGGTCCAGTCGATGGCTTTCAGAATGATGAAGCTGACGATGGCGTCATAGACAATTGTGACGCCCACTCCGGTAGCCTGGATCAGCAACTGTCCGGTATTGCCTTCCAGCACGCCCGCAGTGCCGCCGATAGCTTTGACGGCAAACACCCCGGTGAGCAGCGCGCCGACAATACCACCCATAGCGTGGACCCCGAAGGCATCCAGGGAGTCATCGTAACCCATCCAGTTTTTCAGGTAGACAGAGGCCCAGAAACAAATGACGCCCGCCGCAATACCTATCCACAATGCGCCCATGGGACCCACAAAACCCGAAGCCGGGGTAATGGCTACCAGCCCTGCGACAGCTCCCGAAGTCATGCCCAATACCGTAGGTTTACCCCGTGCCACCCACTCTGCAAACATCCAGGCCAGAGCTGCGACCGCAGTAGCAATCTGTGTAACCGCCAGCGCCATGCCTGCCCGATCACTGGCCGCGACCGCAGACCCGGCATTGAATCCAAACCAGCCTACCCAAAGCAATGAAGCACCTATCAGGGTGTACATGAGATTATTGGGGTGCATGGCATCATGCTTGTAGCCGACCCGCTTGCCCATGACCAGCGCCGCTACGAGGCCCGCTACCCCGGCATTGATGTGCACCACGGTACCGCCCGCGTAGTCGAGGACGCCATCGGCGCCCAGCCAGCCGCCGGGTCCCCAGACCATGTGGGCGATGGGTGCATAGACCAGCAGGGACCACAGACCGGTAAACCAGAGCAGAGCCGAAAATTTCATGCGCTCTGCGAAAGCTCCCACAATCAGTGCCGGGGTGATAATGGCAAAAGTCATCTGGAAGGTCATGTACACCGATTCCGGAATGGTGGGTGCCAGACTGCTTACCGAATCCAGCCCCAGGCCATTGAGGAACAAGCGACTCATGCCCCCCATAAAGGCATTACCGGTGGTGAAAGACAGGCTGTATCCCAGCATCATCCATAATACCGAAATCAGCGCCGTGACCGCGAAACTCTGGGCAGCTGTGGCCAGCACATTTTTTTTGCGGACCATGCCTGCATAAAACAACGCCAGACCCGGCACGGTCATGAGCAGCACCAGTGCCGTAGAGGTCAGCATCCAGGCAGTATCCCCACTATTGAAACTGGGCGTGCTGGTGCCTGCCTCTGCCAGCGGACTCCCCAGGAGGGTGAGGGCACCCATCCATGCCGTTCCTCGAAATACGTATTGCCTTGCTCCCTTCTTCATCATATCGCTCCTTGTTTTCCATCGTTTCTGAGGCTGAATGCCCCGTGTGTGCAATTTGGTTTAGCAAAAACCATGCAAGCCATTAAAAACAACGAATAGAGGTATTTTGAGCCGGGAGAGAGAGCGAATCATCGAAACCATGCACCAATATGGTGCATGGTTTTCAGGGTAAAATAATGCCCGCATACGCGGGCAAAGATCAGAACTGGATAGAACCCGAATTTCAGTGGTGTTTACGATAGCGCATATACCAGTCCACCAGCAGGCGGACCTGTTTTTCCGTGTAGCCTTTTCGGGTCATGCGCGCGACAAAATCCTGATGTTTCCGCTCGTCTTCGGAAGAACTTTTTTTACCGAAGGAAATCACCGGCAAGAGGTCTTCGGTATTGGCAAACATTTTCTTCTCGATAACCGCACGCAGTTTTTCATAGCTGGTCCAGGAGGGGCTGATCCCATCATTGGAAGCCTTTACCCGCAGGACAAAATTGACCACTTCATTGCGGAAGTCCTTGGGATTGGCAATACCCGCCGGTTTCTCGATTTTTTCCAGTTCTTCATTCAGAAGGCCGCGATCCATGAGTTGGCCGGTGTCGGGATCACGGAATTCGGTATCCTGGAGCCAGAAGTCAGCATATTGAATGTAACGGTCAAAAAGATTCTGACCGTAATCCCCATAACTTTCGAGATAGGCTTTCTGGATTTCCAGACCCAGAAACTCGGCATAGCGGGGCGCCAGTTCGGTTTTCAGAAAAGCCAGATAATGGGATTCGGTGTCCGCCGGGAACTGTTCGGCACGAATCTGTGTTTCCAGCACGTGCAGCAGATGTACAGGATTGGCAGCCACTTCATCACTGTCAAAATTGAAGGTGCGCGACATGATTTTGTAGGCAAAACGGGTAGAAATGCCATCCATGCCTTCATCCACGCCGGCAGCATCCCGGTATTCCTGCAGGCTTTTGGCCTTGGGATCCTTGTCTTTCAAGGATTTGCCGTCGTAGATTTCCATTTTGGACCAGAGACTGCTGTTGCCCGGCTCCTTGAGACGGCTGAGCACTGAAAAACGCGCCAGCATGTCCATGGTGTCGGGTGCGCAAGGCGCGTCACTGAGGGCGCTGCTTTCCAGCAGTTTATGGTAGATGCGGGTTTCTTCCGTGACTCGCAGACAGTAGGGCACCTTGACAATATATACCCGGTCGAGAAAGGCCTCATTCCGCTTGTTGTTGCGGAAAGCGGACCATTCCGATTCGTTGCTGTGGGCCAGGATGATACCCTGAAAAGGCATGGCACCAAATCCCTCGGTACCATTATAGGTGCCCTCCTGGGTGGCCGTCAGCAGCGGATGCAGCATCTTGATCGGTGCCTTGAACATTTCCACGAATTCGAGAACACCCTGGGTGGCGACATTCAGGCCACCCGCGTAGGAGTAGGCATCGGGATCATCCTGGGAAAAATCTTCCAGTTTGCGAATGTCCACTTTGCCCACCAGGCTGGATATATCCTGATTATTCTCGTCACCGGGCTCCACCTTGGTAATGCCGATTTGATGCAACTGCGATGGCATCAGGCGCTGCACCTTGAATTTACGGATGTCTCCGCCAAATTCGCGCAAGCGTTTGGCCGCCCAGGGGGACATCACGCCATTCAGGGCACGACGGGGAATACCAAAACGATCCTCCAGTATGGGGCCATCTTCATCACGATCAAACAAACCCAAAGGCGATTCGAAAAGCGGCGAAACTTTGCCGTTGGCGGCCAGACAGTAAATGGGATGCTGCTCCATCAGGGTCTTCAAACGCTCGGCCAAAGAAGATTTGGCAGCCCCAACCGGACCCAGCAGGTAGAGAATCTGCTTGCGTTCTTCCAGTCCCTGCGCGGCATGACGGAAATAGGCCACCAGATTTTCGACGACATCTTCAATGCCGTAAAAATCCTTGAAAGCCGGGTAGGTGAGCAACTTTCGATTCATGAATATCCGCGACAGTCGGGGATCAGCCTGAGTATCAATCATCTGCGGCTCGCCGATGGCGGCCAGCATCCGTTCTGCAGCGCTGGCATAGGCTATGGGTTCACGGGCACAAAGATCCAGATAAGCATCCAAGGAAAGGGTGACTTCCTGCTGTTGCAGAAAACGCTCCTGATAACGGTCGAATAACGCCATTTGCCACTCCTTGCGGCAAAGCCGCGATTGTTTACAGCCTGAATCTTTTGGACATGGACGCAGCCCTGGGGTTCAGGTGTTGAAGAATGTTTTTTATTAAGCATTTCCTGTGCCAACATGCGGATAGTTCTGGTCTTTCCCCCCGATGAGGCCTGCTGTGTATTCCTGCACTGTGTACTAACAAATTGTTCGTAGGTGGTGCGCTCTGTGCACGATTATGGTGCATGGCGGCGGGTTGCGCCAGTCCGCATCCCGACCAGAAAATTTCTGTCCAGAAATGCTTCACAAAATATTAACTAGCTGTTTATCAGTGGATTATATGGATATTTGGCGATGAACCTAGGCTTTGAATAAAAAAAAGGGCGGGAGGACCGCCCTAGAAGCCACTTGAGGAGGAGTGATCAGATGACCATGATCAGGATATGTTAAGCAGGAAGCGTGCCATCTTTTTTGCGAAATGCCGATCCCCGCTTTTAGGTGAGTAGATTCTTTGAACAATAAAAGGTGTTGAGGCTATGGCACGCCCCTTGCTGCACTATCCATAGGTCATGATCTAATCAATTTGCACACAAACGCCACGAGCGACCTGTTGGGGGTGAGTCATGAATCGCTTCGAGCATTTTCGCGAGGTACGCAAGGATCTTGCCGCACTGCTTGGGGGCGTCGTTGACGCTCTCGCCAGTCCGGCATTGTTGCAGCAGCATGCGGATGAACAACGAAAAAAGCTGACTTGCCTCATTAACCGCCACCCTTTTCTGGATTTGTGCTATCTCCTGGATGCGGAGGGTCGGCAAATTGGGGATAATGTGGCTGCTTCCCGGCGCCGTACCGCTGGTAAAGAAGATGGAGATGGCGTGGATCGCAGCCATAGACCTTATTACCGTCTGGCCCTCAATGCCTTGTCTCCAATCCTGACCGAACCCTATTTATCTTCGGCCAATGGTCATATTTGTGTGACGGCTGCAGCACCTATTCGTGATGAAAAGGGGCGACTGCTGGGCATGCTTGTGGCGGATAGCGAGCTGGATAGAGCCCTCGCCCTGCTTGAAGAAGATGATATCCGGCGGGGCTTCGAACCCTATTTCAAGGCCATTTATACCCTGTTTTCGACTGGCCTGCTGGCGGTCAGCGCCGCTCTGGGTTTTCATGCAGTTGTCACCCTGAAACAGGTCTGGTCTGCGGTGGCCGCGCCAGAAGATTTTGCGGCACCTTTTCAGGCAACTATTTTGTTCACCCTGGCGCTGGCCGTATTTGATCTGTCCAAAACCATTTTTGAAGAGGAAGTCCTGCTGCGCAAAGACATTCGTCGTCATAGTACTACGCGACGCACTTTGACCCGATTTATTGCGGCCATCCTGATTGCGGTGTCCATCGAAGGCCTGATGCTGGTGTTCAAATTTGCTCTGGATGCCCCCCAGAATCTCTGGTTGGCCGTACTGCTGCTGGTCGCCGCTGCATTGCTGCTGGTGGCCCTGGGCGTATATGTATATTTGGGCGGCCAGGCAGAAGTGCTCCTGTCACAGCATCGTGACCAGCGCCACGATGCAGGTTAGGACCTTGGTTTTGGGGATCTGGCCATGCGCAGATCCAGGGTATGTGGATAATCCGGTTGTTCTTCATCATAAGGTGCTTGCCAGGGGTATTCACCGCTGCCTCTGGCAACGAAACGCCCCTCACCCGGAGCTACCGGAACCCCGATGATGGAGGGGGGTGTAGGAGGGGTTGATTCGGGTTGGCTGTGACCGGTCGTGGTAAAGCGGGATTGGCGCCGCGCCTCGGCTTCCCAGGCGTTGACGGGGAATACTTCCGAATTGCGTCCACCCGGATGCATGACATGGTAGGTACAGCCGCCGATGCTACGTCCATTCCAGGTGTCGATCAGATCAAATGTCAGTGGGGAATGCACCGGAATGGTCGGGTGCAGGGCAGATGGCGGCTGCCAGGCACGATAACGCACCCCTGCCACCTGGGTATCCGGGGCTCGGGTTGTCTGCAGCGGGACACGCCGCCCATTACAGGCCAGTATATGTCGTCCGGGAGTCATGCCCGTGACCTTGACCTGCAGGCGTTCAATGGACGAATCCACGTAGCGGGCGGTGCCACTTCCGGTGACTTCCTCACCGAGAACATGCCAGGGCTCAATGGCGGCACGCAGTTCTATTTGTACATCACCAATCTGCACATGACCATGCTCTGGAAAGCGAAATTCTGAAAAGGGTGTCAGCCATTCCAGTTGAAAGAGGATCCCGTGGTTTTGCAGGTCCGTACAGACCTCGCGCAAATCTTCCCAAACATAGTGGGGCAGCATGAAGCGATCATGAAGCGTCGTTCCCCAACGAATCAGAGCATGACGATAAGGATCTTCCCAAAAGCGTAAAATCAGGCTGCGGACCAGCAACTGCTGGACCAGGCTCATGCGCGCATGAGGCGGCATTTCAAAGGCACGCAGTTCTACCAGTCCTTGGCGTCCGGCGGAACCGGTCGGTGAGTAGAGTTTGTCAATGCAGATTTCTGCGCGATGAGTATTTCCGGTAATGTCGACCAGAAGATTACGAAACAGGCGATCTACCAGCCAGGGTTGCACGACATTGCCTGGAGGTACCTGGGTAAAGGCAATTTCCAGTTCATAAAGTGCTTCATGACGGGCTTCGTCCACCCGGGGTGACTGGCTGGTCGGGCCAATAAACATCCCGCTGAAAAAATAGGAAAGAGCCGGATGATGCTGCCAATAGGTAATGAGACTTTGCAACAAATCCGGACGGCGCAGGAAAGGGCTGTCGCCGGGGGTAGCGCCGCCCAGCGTCATGTGATTGCCTCCGCCGGTGCCGGTGTGGCGGCCATCCAGCATGAATTTTTCGGCGGTCAGGCGGCAGGCATGGGCTTCTTCGTAAAGCAGGGTGGTTTTTTCGACCATTTCCGGCCAGCTCGAAGAAGGGTGAATGTTCACCTCAATAACGCCGGGGTCCGGTGTGACCAGCAGTTTTTCCAGGCGCGGATCACTGGGCGGCGGGTAACCTTCAATGACGACCGGCATTTTCAGGGCAGCCGCAGTGGCTTCAATGGCGCTGAGTAGTCGCAGATAATGTTCAGTCACCTGCAGGGGTGGGAAAAAGCAATACAGGCAGCCTTGGCGAATTTCCAGGGTGACTGCTGTGTGGGGAATTTCCTCCCAGCTGGGGGCTTTGTTGCTGGCTGGGCTTTTCGCTGTTTGGGATTTAGCGGTGCTCCCCGGCGTCGGCTTGGCATGCATATCTGGTAAGGGCGGTAAGGGCGCAAAGGGGTCCGTTTCCGGTTGCCATTTTTTGTGCGGGTCGACCATCCACGGCAGGCTATCGAGGGGCAGACGCATCCCCAGAGCTGAGTCGCCGGGAATAAGAATCAGGCGTCCGCTGCGAAATACCCAGGTCGCGGAGTACCAGCATTGTTGATTCCATTCCCAGGCCAAAGGCAGAACCCAACCCACGGGGTGGTCCAGACCGGCCTGAAGCTTTTCGATGAGGGCCTGCCGCTCCAGAGGGTCATCAAGGCGATGGGTACTGAGGTCAATGTTGACTGGAACCCGGCCCTCTTGATGAAGGACATGCCAGGCATCTTCGTAGGCAGGAATGAGCCGGGTGCTGTCTACCTGCAATTGTTCGCAGAGCTGACAGGCGAAATGATGGAGATCTTCCGGTTTCCAGCTGTAATCCTTAAGTGGATCCGCCAGCAATGCCGGATTTTGCCACACCGGCAGGCCATCTTTGCGCCAGTATAAGCCTAAGGCCCATCTGGGCAGGGGTTCGCCCGGATACCATTTGCCTTCACCCGTATGCCGTAAAGCCCCTTGTGCAAAATGCTTGCGCAGGCGTTCCGAAAGGATTTCAGCACGTTCGCGTTTGTGTTTGCCCAGTGCCTCCAGATTCCATTGTGGATCATCCACAGCTTCCGTAGCCACAAAAGTGGGCTCCCCGCCCATGGTCAGGCGGACATCTGCTGCCTGCAGGCGGTCATCGACAATCTGTCCAAGCACCATGACTTCTTCCCACTGGCTCTCGGTATAGGGTTTGGTGACCCGGGGTGTTTCCGGCAAGCGGGTGACCTGATTGGAAAAATGAAAGGTAACCTCACATTTTCCGGTGGCACCGCTGATCGGCGCGGCACTTTGGTAGTGCGGCGTACAGGCCAGGGGGATATGCCCTTCACTGGCAAACAGACCGGAAGTTGGATCCATACCAATCCAGCCTGCTCCGGGGATGTACACTTCCACCCAGGCGTGCAGGTCAGTGAAATCCTGGGCGGGGCCGGAGGGACCTTCGAGGGGCGCCTGATCGGCCACCAACTGAACCAGATATCCGGAAACAAAGCGGGCAGCCAGACCCAGATGTCGTAAAAGCTGTACCAGCAGCCAGGCGCTGTCCCGACAGGAACCGCTGGCTTTTTTCAGGGTTTCTTCAGGAGTCTGGACGCCGACTTCCATGCGCAGGTTGTAAGCGATGGCAGTTTGTAACTGCTGATTGATGCCGACTAGAAAATCAATGGTCCGCTGTTTGCGTTTCATGATACCCAGCAACATTTGTTGCAGTAGGCGTCCGGCTTTTTCTTTTTCCAGGAAGGGAGCCAGCTCTTTATATAATGCCGGTTCGTAACGGAACGGCCAGCGTTCTGCCTGCTCTTCAATAAAAAAATCGAAAGGGTCAATCACGCTCAGATCGGCGATGACTTCGATGCTGAATTTGAGGGACTTGGCGCGTTCAGGAAAAACCAGACGGGCCTGATAATTCCCGAAGGGATCCTGCTGCCAGTTGAGGAAATGTTTTTCGGGGCTGACTTCCAGTGAATACGCAAGAATCGGAGTACGACAGTGCGGCGCCGGCCGCAGACGCAGTACGTGAGGATGGATTTCCACCAAACGATCAAAGTCATACTCGGTCTGATGACGCAGAACGACATGAATACCCATAAAATATCCTCGGTGGTGAAGTGCTGTGGGACTTAAGCTTGTGCAACCTGCAAGTGGAGTCCATTCAGAGCATTTTCCGAACCACTATCTTCCCTGGCGAAATAAGTACCCTGAATGGTCCGGTGGACCATGGCGAGATCCCTCTGGGCCTGATCCAGATATTCATGGAGCAGGTCCGGGCGGAGGTCGCTCAATTTCAGCTGATCCAGGCGTCGCCGGGCCCGGCGGACGGCCTCCGCAGGGGTTCCGGCATTGGGCAGATAGGCTAATGCCACTTCCATTTCTCCCAGGCAGTATTTCATGCTGCGCGGGAACTTGCCGTCCTTGAGCAGATAGTCTACTACCTGATTGCTGCGCACTTGCACGGAAATATGGCGACGGTACATTTCAAAGGCACTGAGTGATTTCAGAACCCCAATCCACAAGCTGCTGCCCGCTGTTTTCTGCAGGCCCTGATCCTGGGGTAAAATCACAGCGCTGGTGACATCGACAATGCGCGTGGTCATATCCGCCCGTTCCATATTGCGTCCCAGCTTGATGAACTGGTAAACGTTATCCTGACTCATGCTGCTGATCAGCAAGCCTACCAGGGCGTGGCGTCGGGCAATGACTTCGTTGAGAAAGGCGTAACGGGCATGACGGCTATCTGCGCCCGAAACGGCCTGATCGCGAACGTACAGAAACAGGGTGTTGAGGCGTTCCCAGAACTCGCCAGGCAGTAAGTCGCGAAACGTCCGGCAGTTTTCCCGAGCCTGATGAATGGCAGCCATGACCGAATTCGGATTGCGCTCGTCGGCAATCAAAAAACGCATGATGCGGTTTTCTTCGGGGGCACCATAAAGCTCTGTATAAAGCGTCGCGTCACCGGTGACCTGCAACAGGATATCCCAGCCAAAATAAGCTCCAGGGGGCAGATCCAGCAGCATCAGGGTGGTGGCATTAATCAGACGGGCTACGTCTTCCGTGCGCTCCAGGTAGCGCGCCATCCAGTACAGATTTTCAGCTACTCGGGAAAGCATGGTGCCTCCTCATCAACAATCCAGGTGTCTTTGCTGCCGCCACCCTGTGAGCTATTCACTACCAGTGAGCCCGGCTGCATCGCCACCCGGGTCAATCCCCCAGTGGTTACATACAGTTTATCCGCCTGTAAAATAAAGGGACGCAGGTCGAGATGCCGCGCCTCCAGATGATCATCTACCAGTGTGGGTGCGGTGGAGATATTCAGGGTTGGCTGGGCAATGTAGTTGCGTGGGTTGGCCTGGATCAGTTCGGCAAAACGGTCGCGTTCAGCCTGACTGGCCCTGGGTCCGATCAGCATGCCATAACCCCCGGACTCGTTGGCCGGTTTAACCACTAGTTCGGCCAGATGACTGAGGACATAATCCCGATCTGCATCGCGCATGCACAAATAAGTCGGGACATTGGGAATAATGGGTTCAGCATCCAGATAGTAACGAATAATTTCCGGAACAAAGGCGTAAACGACCTTGTCATCGGCTACTCCGGCACCGGGCGCGTTAGCAATGGCCACATTCCCGCGCCGCCAGGCGCGGAGTAGTCCGGGGATGCCAAGTACGGAATCCGGAAAAAATACTTCAGGGTCCAGGTAGTCATCATCAATACGGCGGTAGATGACATCGACGCGTTGTAATCCGGAAATGGTGCGTAAATAAACAATATCTTCCTTACTGACATAAAAATCCGGCCCCTCAGCAAGATAAGCGCCCATCTGCTGGGCTAGATAACTATGTTCGAAGTAAGCGGAATTGTATATGCCGGGGGTAAGTACTGCGAGCACGGGCTTTTCTTCCGGGCGCGGAGACAAGGCCGCCAGGGTTTCGTACAGGCGATTGGGGTAGTCGTCGACGGGTCGGATAATGGATGACTTGAACAATTCCGGGAAAAGCCGCTTCATGATCTGGCGGTTTTCAAGCATGTAAGAAACGCCCGAAGGTACCCGGAGGTTATCTTCCAGCACATAAATGGTGCCGTCGGCATCGCGCACCAGATCACTTCCGCAGATGTGTGCCCAGACTCCGAAGGGGGGACGAATACCCCGACAGGCATCCCGAAAATTGCGCGAACCTTCCAGCACTTCGGCCGGAAAAACGCCATCAGCAACAATGCGCTGATCATTGTAAAGGTCATCAATGAACAGGTTGAGTGCCTGCAGGCGCTGTTTGAGTCCCTCTTCAATACGCGTCCATTCGCTGCTGGAAAGAATTCTCGGGATAATGTCAAAGGGCCAGGCACGATCAATATTGCCAGCTTCACTATATACGGTAAAAGTGATTCCCATGGCGAGAATGGAGGCATCTGCAGCCTGACGACGCGCCTGCAACTCGCTGCTGTCCAGAGTGTTCAGATAATTGAACAGGGGGGCAGCCACCCGGCGCGGTCGGGCATTTTCATCCACCAGTTCGTCATGGGTAATCTGCTGTTGATAATGGGTTCTGAGCCAGTCCATCTGCTTTGTCTCCTCGTCGCAAGATTCTCGCCCATGCTTCTGTGTTGAAGCTGCTTGGGTATTATCGCGTTCAACTCAAATAACGAAGCAAAGCTCGTGCCAGTCAGGTTGATTACCTATATGAAAGATGAATGGAATTTGCTCCAGCAGCTTGGTTGCACGAAGGCTTTATCTAAAGCGGCTTGCCAAAATGTCGGTGAACCGATTGTACCATATTGGTGCGATATGCACCAATATGGTGCGTTACGACTGGCTTTCCCTTATAGCGGCGGCAGAGCCGTCGGAGTTTCCCAGTCAAAAGGCGGAAGACCGTCCAATGCCTGCAAGAGTCCCTGACTCCAGCGTTCACCAAGATTCCGATAAAAACGATCTTCTTCGGTCAGCGAAAGATAGCGGCCCATCTGCAGTGAATTGGTTTCATAGATGAGTAACTCAACCGGCGGGCCGACCGTAACATTGCTACGCATGGTGGAATTCATAGAGACCAGCGCGCAGCGGGCGGTGGCTTCCAGGGACAGTTCCGGTTTGATCACGCGGTCGAGTATGGGTTTGCCATATTTGATTTCGCCGATTTGTAAAAAGGGGTGATCAGCTGATTCGTGAATGTAGTTTCCCTGAGGATAAATCATGTAGGTGACAGGCACTTCGCTGCCGATCTGACCACCCAAAATGAAAGTGGCTTCAAAATTGGTGTTGGCCGTATCACGACAGACCTGATTACGCTGGATTTCGGCGTTAATCAGGCCAATGTAATCTGCAGCTTCTGCCATGCTGGAAAGGTTCAGCAGATGGATTTCGGCATTTTGGTCCATATCCTGCTGCAGGCGTTTGACGACTCCCTGAGTGGTGGCCAGATTGCCGGCTGAAAGCAGACAGAGAAAGCGATCACCGGGCCAGCAAAAATTATGCATTTTTGAGTAAATACTGACATTGTCCGTGCCTGCATTGGTGCGGGAATCAGAACAGAAAACCAGCCCCCCGGAAACGTGGGCAGTGAGGCAGTAAGTCATGAATTATCCCTGTAGGCATGCAGCATTGTGTAGTTATAGTCGCTGATATTTTGGTGTTTTGGAAGCCTGTTCACCATGAGCATGATTTACCGGCGTTGTGGTGGCCAGAGGTTGTGCACTATTATGGTGCGGTCGGTGCACTATCCGGGTTGCGTCCGTTGCTCTGGATGATGTGCGGTCATTTTGATTGAAGACTTCGCTGTTACTGACTAGAGCTGGTACCCATCTGAAGGGTTGTATGCGTACGCAGGGCAATTTCCAGGCTGCCAGAGACTGGTTTGGTGTGCTTTTTGCTTGGTTAAATTTATGAAGGCGCCTCCAGAGGCGGTTACCCACTTGGAGCTTGCATGGTGCAGCGCAAAATCACAAAAACAGCATTGACGGAAAACGCGGTACTGGATGCCCTGGAGTCAGCGGTAATGACTCTGGACGCCCAACACAAGCTGCGTTTCATGAATCCGGCGGCAGAAAATCTCCTGCGCATCAGTCAGCATCAGGCACGCGGCCAAACCGTTGCAGCCTTATGCAGTATTGTCGGAGAAGATCGTTTTGCGGCGCTGTTTGCCGATGCCACCGATTTGAATGGGACCATACTGCGTCGCGCCTTGCCATTGCAGCTCCATGATGGCAGCCATGCGGTGGTGGATCTGGTGGTGACGCCTTTGGCCGATGGTCATTTGATTATCGAAATGCGACCGATGGAGCTACCCGCACGGCATGCAGAAGAAGAAATGCAGGATCGGATTTACGGAGCAGCTCAGGAAATGTTGCGCGGCCTGGCTCATGAAATCAAAAATCCTCTGGGGGGATTGCGCGGCGCCACCCAACTTCTTGAGAGAGAATTGCAACGTCCTGAATTGAAAGATTATACCCGGGTCATACTCCATGAAGTTGACCGTCTGCATCATCTGGTGGATCGTTTACAGGGACCACGCAGTCGCCCGATTTTTGCTAGCGTAAATATTCATCAGGTGCTGGAGCATGTGCGACGTCTCCTCCAGACTGAGCTGCCCACAGGTATTGCGTTGCGTTTCGATTATGACCTTTCCATTCCGGAAGTTTACGCGGATCAGGAGCAGCTGGTACAGGTTTTCCTCAATTTGCTGCGTAATGCCCAGCAGGCGCTGGATCGCCATGGCACCATCCTGATTCGGACCCGGGTGGATCGCTATGTCACCTTGCTCCACCAGAAATTTCGCCTCGCCCTGCGGGTAGATATTGTCGATAGCGGTCCAGGGATTGCTGAGGATCTTTTGCCCCGCATTTTTCTGCCCCTGGTGACCAGTCGTGCGGCAGGCATGGGGATGGGGCTGGCTATTGCCCAGGGTCTGGTGCGCGGACATGGTGGCGTCGTGCACTGTCATTCCCGACCGGGGGAAACCATTTTTTCGGTCTCCCTGCCCCTTGGCCAACATCGTGAGGAGCCGCAATGAAACAGGTCTGGATTATTGACGATGATCCCTCTATTCGCTGGGTACTGGAAAAAGCTCTGGCTCAGGCGGAAATTCCTTCCCGGAGTTTTGCCGATGCTGACAGTGCCTTGCGGGCGTTGGGCCGTGATCAACCCAATGCCATTGTCACGGACTTACGCATGCCCGGTCTGGACGGTCTGGCTTTTCTGAGGGAAGTGCAGGCGCGTTGGCCCAGGCTCCCGGTTATTGTCATGACGGCCCATTCGGACCTCGATAATGCCGTTTCGGCTTTCCAAAGTGGGGCTTTTGAGTATTTACCCAAACCCTTTGATATGGACGAGGCCATCAATCTGGTTCGCCGCGCTTTGGGCAGTCAGGAAGAACCGACAGCCAGTAGCCAGACGGAGGATGTGGACCCGGCGGAAATGATTGGTGAAGCGCCAGCAATGCAGGAGGTGTTTCGAGCGATCGGACGCTTGTCCCGATCACAGATCAATGTGCTCATTACCGGTGAGTCAGGAGCAGGCAAAGAGCTGGTGGCCAGCGCCCTGCATCGTCACAGTCCACGGGCCAGAGGGCCTTTTATTGCGATCAATACCGCCGCTATTCCCGCCGAACTGCTGGAATCCGAACTGTTCGGGCATGAAAAGGGCGCATTTACCGGAGCGGTACAAACCCGCCAGGGGCGTTTTGAGCAAGCCTCCGGGGGTACCCTGTTTCTGGATGAAATAGGAGATATGCCGGCTGCTTTGCAAACCCGCCTGCTGCGGGTACTCTCGGATGGTACTTTTTACCGGGTGGGGGGGCATGCCCCTTTGCGTGCTGATGTGCGGGTGCTTGCAGCCACCCACCAGAATCTGGAAGCCAAGGTCCGCGACGGCAGTTTTCGCGAAGATCTCTACCATCGTCTGAATGTCATCCATATTCACTTGCCGCCGCTGCGCGAGCGCCGCGAAGATATTCCGAGGCTGGCGCGGCATTTCCTGCGCCGCAGTGCAGATCAGCTGGATGTCGAGCGCAAGCTGCTGAGCCCGGCTGCCGAAATGGCTTTCACCGAATGGCACTGGCCGGGCAATGTCCGGCAACTTGAGAATGTTTGTCGCTGGGTTACGGTCATGGCTCCTACCAGTGAGGTGCAGATCACTGATTTGCCTCCGGAGATGAGCGTAGCGGCGCCGCTAGCGGAACTGACAGAGGCACCGATCCTCCAGGATTGGCGGCTGCAACTGGGGACACTGGTGCGCCAACGCCTGGCCAGCGGAGAAGAATCCCTGCTCGATAAAATTCAGCCCCAGTTTGAGCGTTGTATGCTGGAAGCAGCACTCCAGCATACCCGTGGTCACAAGCAGGATGCCGCCCAGAAATTGGGTTGGGGACGTAATACCCTGACCCGCAAGCTGAAAGAACTGGGTATTGAAGATCACTAAAAATATTCTTGCAAATTCTGGCCCTTAGACTAATTGCACTGGAACATGCGGGGTAAGAGCATGTTTGAAAGCACGGTCGTGGGGTTGAGGTGTTTATGCAAGGCTTGATGATATTCCTGGAAGTGGTTGTTGTACTGCTATTGTTGGTAGAAGTGTTTATTCGCTTGCGCGCCCGGCGGCGACGTTTGCAGAATCGCGCTGCGACGGCTTCGCCAGATCTTTCCAGGGATGCCTCTGCTCTACCAGTCAAGACTGTTCCCGCTCCCCCGCGTGAAGTCACAGCCATTCCTGAAGCTGAAAAAGTGACAGCGACCACGCAGGAAGCGCTCAGCATCGATGACTTACTCAATGAGGCGAATATTTATCTGGAATACGGGCATCATGCGCAGGCGGCAACGGTATTACGTTGGTATGTCGATCTGAATCCTCATGAAACCCGGGTGATTAATCAGCTACTGGACACCTATATTGCCATGGCTAATATGGACAGTTATGCGGATTTGCTGGAAAGTCTGGGCGAAAAATCTGCCAAGGTTCCCATGGATGAAACCTGGTGGCGGGAGCGGGTGGAACACGGCTTGCAGCAGGATCCCGGCAATCTCGAACTTCTGGTGCTGGCCGAAAAGGTGGGAATGACTGTTCCCATGCCGCAGGAACAAGGCGGTGAGGCCGCGATGACCGCAGAAATGGCCCTTGCGCTGGTTGCCCGCAATCGTGACCCGCATTATGGCATGGCCATATTGTGGCGAGCGATTGCCCATGAGCCACTGCGTTTGCCGCTCTATGCCGAGTTACTGCGTATTACCCACCAGCAGCATCTTCTTGAGGAATACATCAACGCTTTGATTTTGCTCTTCCTGACGGTAGGTAGTGGCGGGAAAACGCTGCGAGAACGGATGTTGCGGGCGGGTCAGGATCTTGGACCGCACCCCTTATGGGATGTGCTGGCAGAGTGGGAGGGTGATCCTGAAGAATTGCGACAGCTGGCCCGTTCCCGACAGCTGGAAATTCCCAAGTCTCTCCCGGATGCCTGAGCCGTTGGGCAGGAATCGTGCTTGACAAGCCATTGTCGCCCTCACCACAATCCCCTGCGGCCGCAAGCTTGGCACTTTCTGGTGTAAAGTGGTGCCGATGCCAATAAACAGGGAGCAGCAAGGTATGGATCTGGAGTCGGTTAACCAACTGGTGCGGTCGGATATGTTGGCTGTAAATCAGGTGATTCAGGAGCAACTGCGTTCCGGAGTGCCGACCATCCCCGCGATGGGCACCTATTTGATTAACGCTGGTGGAAAACGACTGCGTCCTATCGTCCTGCTCCTGGCCGCGCGCATGGGTGGAGAACACAGCGCGCGACCAATTCCTCTGGCGGCAGTGGTGGAATTTATTCATACGGCGACGCTCTTGCATGATGACGTGGTGGATGGATCTGAGTTGCGCCGCAATAATGCCACTGCCAATCAGCTGTGGGGCAATGCGGCGGCGGTTTTGGTGGGTGATTTTCTCTATGCCCGCTCTTTTGAAATGATGGTGGCAGACGGGGATATGCGTATTTTGGCGACCATGGCCGAGGCAACCAGTGTCATTGCCCAGGGAGAAGTAGCACAACTGGAAAACGCGCACGACCCGGATTTGAGTGTAGCGTCTTATTTTTCGGTCATTGAAGCCAAAACCGCCAAATTGTTTGAGGCTGCCATGCGTATTGGTGCCTTGATCAACCATCTGGATCAGCAGGCCGAAACAGCACTGGCAAAATACGGTTCGTTACTCGGGATTGCTTTTCAGTTGATGGATGATGCCCTGGATTATTCCACCTCTGCCGAAAAAATGGGTAAAAACCGGGGAGATGATCTGGCTGATGGCAAGGCGACCTTACCCTACATTCACGCCATGCAGCATGCTACTCCGTCTGAGCAGGCCATTTTACGTGCGGCTTTGGATGGCGAAAACCCGGCCGATTTTGCAGCGGTCTGGGAAATCATTGCCAGAACAGAAGCTATTGATTACACTTTGCGCGTCGCGGCAGAAAAGGCTGAACAAGCCATTGCTTGTTTATCCAGCTTTCCCGATGGTCCGGAAAAGTCAGCTTTGACATTTCTGGCCGGGTTCGCGGTGCAGCGTGACTTTTAGGTAGTAGCATCGGGGCGTGGCTCAGCCTGGTAGAGCGCCGCCTTCGGGAGGCGGATGTCGGAGGTTCGAATCCTCTCGCCCCGACCAAATTGTGGAAAAGGCCCGCTTCGTCGGGCCTTTTTGGTGTTTTTATGGCGTTCCAAAAAATTGCGGCTCGAAGCAGGCAGGGATTTTGTGGATGTTTAAATGGTTGTTACTGGCAGGGTTTCTGGGTCTGTTGTTTTATTTCTGGCGACAAAAACAGCGAATACCCAAAAAACATCCTGAAGTGGAGTCCCTGGTTCGCTGCTCCGTTTGCGGACGCCATATATCCGTCCACTCCGCCATGATAAGTGCTAAAGGCCATTATCGTTGTACCCTACATGGGGGAGATCCGGATTGACTATCAGCAGTTATTCCTCGGGGACGAAAACCTCCGGGCAAGTGGTTTCATTCCGGGCGGGTTTATACGCCGTTTTGGCCTTGGTGATTTACGGCCTTTCCTGGTATTACAACGGTCAGCTGATTCCGTTGCTCGCTGCTGGAAGTATTGTTTTGATGATCTGGGGGGCTATCGTCTGGTGGCCATGCCTGCGCGCCGGCTTGATCTGGCCACGCGGTTTTCTGCCCATATTCATGTTGTTATGGTTTGTCTGGTTTGGTTTGACCTTGTTCTGGAGCGGATCTCCCTACAGCAGCTGGTTTTACTTTTGGGTGCTGGGTGCGCTGCCGTTGACCTTTCTGGTAGCCATCATGATCCCGGAGCCAGTGGCTGAACAATTCTGGGTCTGGTTCTGGCGCGGGATTTTAATCAGCGCCTGGATTTTGAGTGCCATGGCACTCTGGCAATATTATCAGGGGATGGCCACCAATATTATTCTGGCCAATTTACGGCCTTTTGGCCCCTTGCTGGATACTAACAGTTTTGCAGCCTGGCTGAATTTGCTTTTTTTCCCTGTTCTTGCCTTGTATTTTGTCAAAGATGGCCGACGCCAGGTGTCCTTTCTGCGCGGTGGTGTTCATCTGGAGGCTTTTTTCTATCTTTTGACCTTGGCGGTATTGCTCCTGGCATTTTTCTCGACCAGCAGTCGGGGAGGGCTTCTGGCCTGGGTCTGCACCATGCCTTTTGCGGTCTGGGGATTATGGCGTCAGCCTGCAGCACGGTCGCGTTTTCTTGTCGTTGCGGCTTTAGTCATCATAGCCTTTTTACTGATGGACTACGCGCATGGTTATGATCTGATCGGGCACCTTTCCCCCGGATACATTACCAGCAATATTACTACGGTATCGCGCAAGCTAATGTGGATTGCGACCTGGCATATGTATCTCAGTCATCCCTGGTTGGGTACTGGGATCGGCAGCTACTTTTTGAATTATCCGGCTTACCGGCTGCCAGGCGAACTGGCATCAGCAGGTACTTATGCACACAACGATTATCTGGAGTATCTGGCCGAGGGTGGACTGATCAATCTGGGCTTCCTGCTGAGTTTTGCCGGGATTTTGATGTACGCCATGTATCGTCTTTTATATCGGGCGGGGAAAGCCCTGCAGATTAGTGATGAACAGCGTCTGACAGCGCTCGGCTTGGTGTTGGGTGTGTTTGCCATCACCGGTCACGCTTTGGGGAATTTCATTTTTTATAATCTGCCTCTGAGTGTACTGGCAGGGCTTTTCATGGCGCGTGCCTGGCGGATTTATGGCACTTCCGAAAATACCCAACCCTTGCTGCCAAAAATTGGCATCAATCATGGGTTCATAGCACAGATTGTTTTGTTACTGGGCATAGTCGTCGCCTCCTGGAATTTACTGGCAGATGCGGCGACTTATGCTTTTCTCAGTGATAATACCTGGCTGAATTCTGTTATCAAAAATCCCCGGCAACGCGCTACGTTACTGTTGAAGGTCGCAGACACGTTGACTTCATTGCGTCCCTTGGCAACCCAACCCCACGTTTACCTTGCCAATACTTATCTGACATTGGCGGAACGCGATACCCGGATGAACAGCGCAAGTCGTCGTTCTTTGGTCCAGGCGGCATTGCATCAATATCAACAAAGCCTGATAGGAATTCCCCAACAATCCGGCGTGCTCAATTCTATTGGAACACTCTATCTTACTCAGGGGAAATTACTGGGTCTGGATGCCACACAAAGACAACGCCAGACGCTGCTGGCCTGGCGTCGAGGCCTGGCTATTGATCCTGAAAGCATCAGTCTCCGTAACCAGATTGCCCAACTGGCTTATGCCGATCAGGGCGATGTAAAAGGCGGTTTGACCTTTTTGCGGGCAGGATTAGCGCGACCGCTTTTCCCTTATCCCCGTTCGGAACTTTTGCTGGATATTGCGCTGATGCAATGGCGTGCAGATGAAAAAACGGATGCGGAAAAAACCCTGCTGCGTCTTTTGCATGAAAACCCGGCTTATGAGCCTGCCGTTTCGTGGTTGCAGTCCATTCATCGTCAGGCCGAACTGCATTCCGGGGATAGATGACTGCAGAACGCCCAAAGTCGAATCGCATTTTGCCCCGTTGGCGGGCTGTGCTCATTCTGGCGATCATCCTCGTCGGTTTTGTCGTTGTGCTGACCCGGGACACGGATTTGCAATGGTGGCAGGATCACACCCTGCGTGATCAGGGGCGCATGCGTTATATGCAGGATCGTCCTCTTCCTGCTGATCGCGGCGTGATTTATGCCGGTAATGGTACGGCACTGGCAGTCAATGTCCCCGCTGTCACCATCTGGACAGACCCGCGAATTTTTAATCAATACCGGAAGGATTGGGATAAGGTCGCTGCTGCCTTGAATTTAAGCCCACAGGTGTTAGCGGAACGTGTGCAATCCGGTGGTTCCGGGTTTGCCTATATTTTGCGTCAGGGCGAGCCGCAGATGGGCAAGGCTTTGAACGCCCTCCATGTACCGGGAATTTACGTGCAGGCAACCAGTCGCACTTACTATCCACTAGGCGCTGTAACTACGCCTCTGCTGGGCTTGGTACATCTGGATCACCATGGTGCTGCCGGTCTGGAAAGGGGCTATGACCAATGGCTGGCGGGCCATTCCGGCACGGAAAAAGTATTGGTGGACGGGCAAGGTGAAGTACTGCGGGTGCTGGGTGCCCGTCATGCACCCATACCCGGTCATGATCTGCATTTGACCATTAATCCCCAGATTCAGTACTGGGCATACATGACCCTGCTGGCTGCCCAGAAGCACTTTGGGGCAACAGAAGGCTCTGCAGTGGTCATGAACGTCGAAAATGGACAGATTCTAGCCATGGCCAGCGTACCCTCCTGCAACCCCAACTCCCGAAGTGGTTGCGGCAATCCTGCCGATTACGTCAACAACGCCGTGCATCAGGCTTTTGAACCGGGTTCTGTGATGAAACCCTTTATGGTGGCGGCAGCACTGAAAACCGGCAGTATCCAGCCGGACCAAAGCTTTAATGTTTCGCACTGTTTGCCGGTCGGTGGGTTTTGTATTCGTGATGATGTGGTGCATCATGAATTGAATGTGGCACATATTCTTAAATATTCCAGTGACATCGGGGCGGCTAAAATTGCGCTGCGGACGCCTGCCCAAGCCATTTATGACATGTATCGGGCTGCGGGTTTCGGGAAGGAACCGGATCTGGGCTTTGCCGGCGCTACTGGCGGCGTCCTGCCACAGCCTCAGACCTGGGATAAAGCCCGCCATGCCACCATTGCGCTGGGTTATGGCGTTTCGGTGACGACCCTGCAGCTCGCCGAAGGTTATGCCGCCATTGCCAACGGTGGTTATCATGTGGCACCGACCCTGATAGCGGGCCAGCCGGTGCAAAAACAGCGCATCATGCCGGCAAATATTGCCGCACATTTGCGCCACTGGCTTGAGGGTGTGTGTGCAGCCAACGGGACCGGCATTTTGGCTGCCATTTCTGGTTATGCGGTGGCTGGCAAAACCGGAACCGCCAATATGGCCAATGGTAAGGACGGGTTTCAAAAAAACAAGACCAATGCGACCTTCGTGGGATTTGCCCCCGGCTTTGCTCCAAAACTGGTCATGGCCGTGACCATGCGCGGCAGCACGCGGTACTGGAACTTCGGCGGCGTTGAATCGGCACCGGTGTTTCGGGTTACCATGCGCCATGCGCTGCAAGAATTGAATATTTCTCCACGCTGGTGTGGTGGCAAGGCTTGTGCTTCCAAGAATAAAGGCATTACTGCTACCCAGGCGGAAATCTGGGCAGAAGGAGGCGGAAATTGAGTCGAACCGATAAATGGGTCGCCAGCATTTTGGCGCTGGGTATTGCAGGCTTGTTGCTGGGTGTTCTCGCCTTGGCCGCTGTTTCGCGCATCCCGGTAGCCCATATTTATGTGAATGCCGCCGGTGCCCGAAATATTATTGTGGCCGGACACCGAGCCGTAGCCGCACCGGATTGGCCGGGCGCCTATCGGGTAACCCCGCGTTTTACCAATCCGGCTTTCTGGTCTGATGCGACCCTCTACTTTCGGCAGGGCAAGGTGGTGACTATCCCGCGTCAGGACATCAAACTCTGGGTGTACCGTGGTTAAAGCAGACCCCATGACTGCGGCTCTGAAGGCCCTGCTGCAAGGCGCTATCGCCGTTGTTCTGGTGCTTCTGGCAGTTTTGTTGTTGCTGGCACTGGATGGTCTTTTATTGATTCCCGGATTGATGTTGGCTTACACATTGATGGGTCTTCCCTGGCACTGGCCCGGTATTTTGCCGGACCCCCTGAATCCCCCCGGCCCCTGGATCAGTATGACCGTCGGGGTGATTGCTACCCTGATCCCGGCTGTCGTGGATGGAATCGTCCTGCACTTTTTTCTGCGCAAATGAAATCATTTCCAGTTAACCTGAAAACGGCAGTTGCCGTGGATGCTTTTTGCTCCATTGTTCCTTGCCTGTTGTTCTAAGGCTCATCCTGCTGTCAGGAGAGAACTCGCCCTACGGGCTCAAACAGCTCTCCTGACGGGCGCAGGACTTCGCCAAGAACAACAACGGCTCGAAACAAAAGTCGCTGCAAAGCACCCACGGCAACTGCCGTTTTAGGGTTAAGCGTTGCTGCTGGCAGCGGCTTTGGCTTCCAGGTGCTCCCAGCGTGAATAAGTCTGCTGCAACTTTTTTGCGAGTTGCTCTGACTGCAGTTGGAGCGCTTTCAGTTTTTCCGGGTTCTGGTAGGTTCCCGGTAAAGCCAGAGTCGCTGCCACGTTTTCCTGTTCCTGCTCCATAGCTTCTATTTGGGCAGGTAAAGCAACCAACTCCTGACTTTCCTTGTAACTGAGCGTAGTTTTTTTGCTGTTTTCCCGCTTGCCGGATGTTTTGCCCGTAGAGCTTTCGGCATTCTTGCTGGCAGCTCGCTGGATTTCTGTCTGCCAGCGTAACCAGTCTTCATAGCCGCCGGCATTCTGGGTAAGCTGGCCGTTTTCACCGAAGGCAATGACCTGGGTGACTACGTTGTCAAGAAAGTCCCGGTCATGAGAAACCAGAAACAGGGTGCCCGTATAATTCTGGAGACGCTCTTCCAGCACTTCAAGGGTTTCCAGATCCAGGTCATTGGTCGGTTCGTCGAGCACCAGAATATTGGCGGGGCGGGCAAACAAGCGGGCCAGTAGCAGGCGCGCCCGTTCGCCGCCCGACAGCGCCTTGATCAGTCCCCGGGCGCGACTGGGCGGGAACAGGAAGTCCTGCAAATATCCCAGAACGTGGCGCCGCTCCCCATTGATCTCAATGAAATCGTTACCATCTGCAATGGCATCCACTACCCGGCTTTCCGGATCAAGCGTCGCCCGCATCTGATCAAAATAGGCGACTTCCTGTTTGGTACCGCGCCGGATCTGGCCTTGCTGGGCTTCCAGTTCACCGAGAATCAGGCGCAGCAAAGTGGTTTTACCGGCTCCGTTGGGGCCGATAATACCGACCCGGTCGCCCCGCTCAATGCGTGTTGAAAAATTCCGGATGATGGGGCGCTCTTCATAGTGGAAGGACACCTGATCCAGTTCCGCAATCAAGGCCCCGGAGCGTTCCGCCGTGCTGATCTGCAGGCTCGCCTGCCCCTGCTGCTGACGACGGCTGGCGCGCTCCTCGCGCAGGCTTTCCAGACGACGCAACCGGCCCTGGTTGCGTTTGGCGCGCGCCTTTACCCCCTGACGCAACCAGGCTTCTTCCTCGGCGAGTTGCCCTTCCAGACGATTATCTGCCGCAGCCTCGGCCGCCAGTACTTCCGCTTTGCGTGCCTGATATTCGGCAAAGCTGCCCGGAAAGCTGCGTAAAATGCCGCGATCCAGTTCGACAATACGGGTAGCCAGGCGGTCCAGAAAGCGCCGGTCATGGGTGATGAATACCAGGGTGCCGCGATAGCGCAGCAGGGACTGTTCTAGGGCAAGAATGGCCGGTAAATCAAGGTGGTTGGTGGGCTCGTCAAAAAACAGAATATCCGGTTCGGAAACCAGTGCAGCAGCAATGGCTACGCGCTTGCGCTGCCCGCCGGACAAAGCAGAAACCACACCTTCCGCTGGCAGGCCCAGGCTATCGCGCAGGGCTTCCGCTTTATAGTCGATTTGCCAGGCATCATGATGGTCCGCCAGGGCATGGGCCTGCGCGTCTCCCGCCTCGGCATTTTGCAGCTGCCGCCAGGCGGGGTGTCCGGATTTGATAGCGGTGAGCAGATCGTGATCTGCGGCCAGTTCGGGCTCCTGGGCCAGATAACTACGGCTAAGTCCCGGCGCTACCCAAAGATTTCCGGCATCCAGCCTGCAATGACCGGCAAGTGCTTGCAGCAGGGTCGATTTACCTTCGCCATTACGGCCAATCAGACCAATGCGTTCACCGGCTTCAAGATTCAGATCCGCATGGTCCAGTAAGGCGCGGCCTCCCCACTCCACCTGCCCCGCTTCCAGCCGCAGAATAGACATAGCCCCAATCTCCCATGTGTTTTCATTCAGAAGGAAGATAGGGTACGGGGCGGGCTCTGGCGGCGCAAGCCGTCATTGCGGAAGGATGTTGGTTTAGCTCAGCAGACGCAGGGTCAGGGGATAACGGTAGCCTTCACCTCTACTCGATTTCAGGGCAGCGATAATGCAAAAAACCAGATTGAAGAGAAAAACCAGGGGAAAAATGAAAATCCCGATGAGTAAGGCGCTGAGCACGCTGGCGACAATATATGCGAGGAGAATGGTGATCTGAAAATTCAGGGCTTCTTTGCTCTCGGTGATGAGCCATTGATTGTCGCCATCCTTCTTGATCAGGTACACAATCAGCGCCGGTAAAAAACCGAATAAAATACCCCCGGCCTGGATTAATGCCATGATGTTGCGATCTTCCTTGTTGCTGCTGGTTACCAGACTGCTTGTTTCCATAATAACGCTCCCTTGCAAAATGAGTGGTCCAGCGATTAGAGGATGATTTTATGCCGCTGGTTTTATTATCATACTGATTATCATCATGAAGTGGAATATGCCCGCATGATATGGGCCAGCCATTGTATTTGCCAGCACAGCGTCCGACCCTTAGCATAAGCTCATGTCAGAGATTTTTAATGCAGAGCAGCGGCGGTTTCTGAAACTCCTGGGTTTGGCGGTGCCAGGGGAGAGCCCTGTTCTGCCCCTGGCAAAGAATCAAGCAGCATCTGCCCCGGTGCAAGCAGAGACCAAAGCAGAAATCCCGGAATCCACAGCAAGCTCTCTGAAGGCCCCGGAGGGTATCCGTACCTTGCGCGCAGCTGCAGGCATTCTCAGTGCCCCACCCACAGTAGCAGGCGTACCGCAGCCAGTAGCCCCGGAACTGCAGCCAAAAATCCCGGCTGAACCGGAAGCGGCGGCGACATTGTCTGATCTGCCTGCACCCGCCGAATCTGCCGAACCGCAAAGACTGCAGCAGATCAGCGCGAGTGACTGGCGTGATTTGCAAATCATGGTGCATAACTGTCGGGCTTGTTCGTTGGGCGAAACCCGCCAGCATGCGGTTTTCGGAGCCGGTAACCCCAGAGGTTCCTGGCTTTTTGTAGGAGAAGCACCGGGTGCCGAAGAAGACCGGCGCGGCGAAGCTTTTGTCGGTCGCGGCGGGCAGTTGCTGGATAACATGCTGAAAGCCATGGGCCTGACCCGGCAGCAGGATGTCTATATTGCCAATGTGCTCAAATGCCGCCCCCCCAACAATCGTGATCCTCTGGGTCCAGAGGTACAGTCCTGCCTGCCTTTTTTGCAGCGTCAGATTGCCCTGCTCCAGCCCCGAATCATCGTTGCCCTGGGGCGCTTTGCTGCCCAGAGTCTGCTGCAGGTCACCACACCTATCGGCCAGTTACGCGGGCAAACCCATCGTTACCAGAATATTCCATTGATTGTTACCTACCACCCGGCCTATTTACTCCGCAGTCCTCTGGAAAAGCGCAAGGCCTGGGAGGATTTGCAGATGGCGGTGCAGGTGTACTCAGCGCAATCATTGCCTGAATTATTCCAGTGAAACTATAGTGGCTCCAGATTTGAGACAGTAGTGTTGGGTCAAACACCGATAACAGTAAGAAATAATCGCGTGCCATGGAAGGCAATCCCGTGCTAACCAACTTGCCAAAATAAACCAACTTGGTTAGAGTTCTTTCATGGAGAAACAAGTTCCTCATTGCAAGCTTTCGGTCGTCAAAGCCTTGGCAAAGACCGGCAGAGTACGCACTACGCATGCAGCGCGTACTGGCGCAAATGAGTTGGGGTTGGTCTTCTCCGATATGCTGGACGTATTGATGGCACTAACGCCGACGGATTTTTACAAGAGCATGACCACCCATGCCGATCATACGGTATGGCAGGATGTGTACCGCCCAGGCACACAGGTGGGCGACGTGTACCTGAAGCTGACGGTCATTGATGACGTACTGATCGTGTCTTTTAAGGAGCTATGACCATGAAATGTCCTGTTTGCGGCGCGGCTGAACTGATCCATGACACCCGCGACCTGCCTTATACCTACAAAGGTGAAACCACCGTCATTGCAACGGTAACGGGCGACTTCTGCCCGGCCTGCGCCGAGTCGGTTTTGGACGCAGCAGAATCGAACCGCGTCATGCGCGAGATGCGTGCCTTCTCCAAGCAGGTGAACGCGGCCATCGTCGATCCGGGCTTCATCGCGGATGTGCGCAAGAAACTCGATCTTGATCAGCGTGAAGCTGCTGAAATCTTCGGCGGCGGCATCAATGCCTTCTCGCGCTACGAAAATGGCAAAACCAAGCCGCCGCTGGCCCTGGTCAAACTATTCAAGCTGTTGGATCGTCATCCCGATCTGCTCAACGAGGTCAGGACTGCCTGACAGGCCTGAAACAGTATCGTTGTGATCCCACAGCTCAAGCCGGTGATTGAGGAAAAAGTGGGGAAATCTATGGCACTGTCCACAATTTATCGCATGCTGGCCCGTCATGGCTGGCAGAAGCTGGCCCCGGATACTTATCATCCACAAGGCGACAAGGAACGTCGGGAAGTCTGGAAAAAAACTGCCCGAAGCCATAGCCGAAGCCTTCACGATGTTTCCGACTGCCCGCCCTCAGCGCGTCATGTACCAGGACGAAGCGCGCTTTAGGCAGATCAGCGATACCCGCTATTGTTGGGCCAAAAAACCCTTGCGTCCCGAAGTCAAAGCGATGCTGATCTACCAATACACGTATGCCTATGCGGCCGTACCCCCTCAGGACGAACGTATGGATTCGCTGGTGTTGCCCGAAGAGAGCAGCAAATGCATGCAGATTTTCCTCAATGAGGTGGCCTACGTTATCCCGATGAAAATATCCCCATGATTATGGATGGAGCTGGTTGGCACAAAAGTCACCATCTCCAGTTAGCAGAGAATCTGCGTTTACTATTTTTTGCCGCCCTATTCGCCAGAGCTGAATCCCCAAGAGCACCTCTGGGACGATCTCCGCGAAAAGTATTTTCACAACCGGGCCTTTGACAGTCTGGAGGCACTGGAAGACCATAACCGCGTGAAATCCATCGCGGGATGGAAATTTATAATTAACTCTATCTCTGCTGCAAATTAGAATCAGGGGTCAAGCTATGCTTCTTCTTATTTAATAAGCCTAAAATTATGAATATTTTCTCTTTGATAATCAGGTAAGTAATCTTCTACTCAGCCCCCGCTTTCACTGACGGAAAGAAAGGATGTGGAGTACTGGCTCGCTCAAGCATCTACTGTGATTATGCAGGTTACTGTGAAAGAGATGGGATTACGGGCACAGAAGTCCCTGGCCTGTGAGGACCATTTGACGGGATCTGAAAGCGGTTATGCCGGATCGGGCAGGAATCCGAACTTGATCAGCTTTTTAATCCAGCGTGCGGCATTACGTTGTACGCTCAAGGCTTCATAATCGGTGGCGGCGTCCCGGTAATATGTGCCGCGAGAGAGCATGAAGTAGATGWTKNGCAGCATTTTGTGGGCCAAGGCGATCCATTATCGCCTTGGCC